>PWGS01000221.1 GCA_003554505.1 Desulfonatronospira sp.
CCCCGGCCGGGTGTGCTCCTGGCGGATGAACCCACAGGCAACCTGGACGAGGGTAAAGGACGGGAAGTGGGGGATCTGCTTCTGCATTTAAACCGTGAACTGGGCATGACCCTGGTGGTGGTGACCCACAATCTGGACCTGGCTTGGCGCATGAATATAAATTACGAACTAAAATCAGGGGGCATGTATGTCCTTAATCAGTAATTCACTGTTGCACCGGGTTCTTGTCATTCTGCCCGTTTTTCTTCTGATGCTGGCTGCCGGCAACTCTCAGGCCGGACAAAATCAGATCCTGGTTCTGCCCTTTGAAATAAACGCCCCTGAAGAGCTTGAATACCTTCAGACCGGGCTGCCTTCCATGCTTACCAGTTCCCTGCGGGACAAGGGCCTGGATGTAGTGGAGCCTGAACTGGGGCAGACTCTTATCACCAGGGAAGAAATAAGCTTTCTGGACGTGGATCAGGCCAGGAGACTGGCCCTTCTGGGAGACGGCCGCTTTGCCCTTTACGGCACCTTCAATGCCGTGGATGAATACATAAGCCTGGATGCAAGACTTGTGGACGGCTATGGTGAAAGGGAAACCGTGCCTTTCTACATAGTCAAGGAGGGTATAATAAACATCCTGCCGGCAGTTGAGGAGCTGGCGGAAAAAGTTCACCAGGAAATGCTCCGCGAGGAGCGCATCGCTTCCATAGACATCGAAGGCGTTGATATTCTGGATCCGGACGTGGTTCTGCTTCGCCTCCAGGTCCAGGAAGGGGACATGTATGATCCGGAAAAACTCAACCGGGAACTTCACAATATCTTCGACCTGGGGTATTTCGACGACGTGCAGTTCCATGTCCAGGATACACCCCAGGGCAAGGAAATCACCATCGTGGTGGAGGAAAAACCCCTTATTCAAAATATCAACATATCCGGAACCGATGATATCAGCGAAAGCGACGTCAGGGAAGTGCTCACCACCAGGACAGGATCGGTGGTAAACCCCCGGATCATCAGTGAAGACCTGGGCAGGATCAGGGAGCTTTACCGCGGCAAGGGATATTACAACGCCACAGTGGACTACAGCATAAGCGAAATCGACGAGCGCCAGGCCAACCTGAACATTGTTATAAACGAAGGCAACCGCCTGTTCATCCGGGGCATCGAGATCCGGGGGGCGCAGGAAGTCAGCGAGCGCACCCTGCGCGGGGAAATGGAGCTGAAAAAACGCGGCATCTTTTCCTGGCTCACCGGCAGAGGCGTTTTAAGAGAAGAGCTGCTGGACCGGGACGTGGCCGCCATGGAGGCTTTTTACGCAGACAAGGGATACATCGACGCCCGGGTGGGCCAGCCCGATGTAGCCTACGAAGAGGACGGCATCTACCTGACTTTTCATGTGGAAGAAGGACCCCGCTACAAAATGGGTGAGGTATCATTCCGGGGGGATCTCCTGGTAAGCGAGGACGAGCTGAAAAAACTCACCGCCCTGGACGACCTGGGAGAAGAAGGAGAATACTTCAGCCGCTCCGCTATGCGTGAAGACACCCAGAACCTGGCTGATTTTTACACCGACTACGGCTACGCCTTTGCCGAAGCCGATGTGAACATGCAGGTGGACGAGGATGAAAGAAAGGTGGACGTCATCTACAACCTGAGCAAGGGCGACAAGATCTACATCGGACGGGTGCTCATCGAGGGCAATACCAGGACCAGGGACAACGTCATACGCAGGGAAATGCGTCTTACCGACGGTGATCTTTTCCGGGGCAGCGACCTTCGAAGATCCACGGAAAGACTGCAGCGCCTTGACTACTTTGAGCAGGTGGATATTCAGCCGGTACCCACTGAAGACGACAACGTGCTTGACCTGGTAACCCAGGTGGAGGAAAAGCCCACCGGCATGCTTTCCGCCGGGGCAGGCTACTCCTCTTATGACAAAGTGTTTTTCACAGGCATGATCCAGCAGCGAAACCTCTTCGGCAAGGGCTACAGCCTCAGCTTCAGCGGAAGTTTCGGGGCCAGGACCACCCGCTTTGACCTGGATTTCTGGAACCCCCGGGTCCGGGACAGCAACCTGGGCATGGGAGCCGATCTGTACTGGATAGATGAGGAGTACTTCACTTATGACCGGGAAACCAGGGGGGGCAGGGCCAAATTCGCATATACCCTGGGAGAATACCCCAGGCTGCACTGGAACTACCGCCTGGAAAACTACGACATCACCAATGTGGACGACGATGCCCACCGGGACATCAGGGACCTGGAAGGGGAAAACTGGTCCAGCAGTGCCTATGTGGCGGCCATACGCGACAGCCGCAACCGGCGTATCAACCCCTCCCGGGGAACGAGAAACCTGATCTCCGTGGAGTATGCAGGCGGTCTTCTGCAGGGTGATGACAACTTCATCAAGTATATAGCCAGTTCAGACTACTATCGGCCGGTGCTCAACAGGAGCATATTCCACTGGAAGGGCCAGGCCGGTTACGTCATGCGCAACACCGATGAAGACATCCCCAACTTTGAACTCTTCCGCCTGGGGGGGATCAACAGCGTGCGCGGCTATGCGGGGCGCAAGCTGGCCCCAAGGTTCGACGACGGTGAAGTAAAGGGCGGGGACAAGCACTTCTTCACCAACTTTGAACTGCTGCACCCCTTGAACGAAGAGATCGGCCTCATGGGCCTGGTCTTTTTCGATGCCGGCAATGTCTGGGATAAAGGGGAAAGTGTGGATTTCGATCTGTACAAGAGTATCGGGGCCGGGGTTCGCTGGTATTCTCCCATGGGCCCCATCCGGGTGGAATACGGTTATGCCCTGGACGACCTGGAGGACAGCAGCCGCAGCCAGATCGAGTTCTCCATGGGACATGAATTTTAAACAAAAAGATCTAAGGAGTGATATAAAATGAAAAAAACAGTTCTTTTACTTATTATCTGCCTGCTGGTTCCGGGAGTGGCCCTGGCGGAAAACAAGATCGGCATAGTGGAAGTGCAGCGCATCCTGGAGTCATCGGAACCGGGCAAGCAGGCCCTGGGACAGCTGACCCTGCGCTTCGAGGAGATGCGTGATGACCTGGAGGAAGAAAGGGCCGAGGTGGAAAGACTGCGGGAAGAACTGCAGAAGCAGAGCATGGTCCTGAGCCAGGAGGCCCAGCAGGACATGGAAGCTGAACTTCGCCAGAAGATGCAGCAGTTCCAGCAGAAATATCAGTCCTACCAGGCCAGGATGCAGCAGGAGGAACAGGAGCTTTCGGATCCCATCATTGACCTGCTCTTTGAGGTCATAGATGATTTTGCCGAGAAAAACGGTTTTGACATGATACTGGATGCCCAGGGAAGCGGTATAATCTACGCCAAAGACGCCATGAACGTAACCGACGATCTCATGGAGGAAGTAAACCAGGCCTGGGAAGCCCGGAATTAAGAGGCGCCCGACCATGCTTCTCTCGGAAATCGCAGCCCGCCTCAAACTTGAATACACAGGTGACGACCTGGACATAACCGGGATGAACACCCTGGAGCAGGCCGGCCCGGATGAGCTGTCCTTTCTGTCTGATTCCAGGTACCTGCCCCGGCTGGAAACCACCTCGGCCGGGGCTGTAATTGTTCCTCCGGAAAAGGCGGAGATGGTGTCCAGGGCCATAAAAAGCCCCAGCCCCTATCTGGACTTTGCCCGGGTCATGCAGCTCTTTTACGAGCCCCAGGGCATGCAGGAGAGTTTTCCTGAACAGGACGGAATCCACTCCACGGCCACCATTGACCCCTCGGCCGTTGTTCATCCCATGGTCTTTATCGGGGCCAATGCCCGCATAGGTCCCGGGTGTCGCATCTTTCCCCACTGCTATATCGGGGAGAATGTGGTTCTGGGGCGGGACTGCCTGGTTTATCCCCAGGTGAGCATCATGGCCGAAAGCCAGATTCACGACCGGGTCATTATCCATCCGGGTGCGGTCATAGGCAGCGACGGTTTCGGCTTTATCCAGGACGGTGACCAGCGCATAAAGATTCCCCAGGTGGGCAGGGTGGTCATTGAGGACGACGTGGAGATAGGCGCCTGCACCACCATTGACAGGGCCACTCTTGGAGAAACCAGGATAGGAAAGGGGACCAAGATCGACAACCTGGTCCAGATTGCCCACAATGTGCATACCGGTGAAAACTGCGTGCTCATATCCCAGGGGGGGATATCCGGAAGCGTCCGCCTGGGCAGCAATGTCATCCTGGGAGGCCAGGTGGGCGTTGCCGGACACCTGGAGATAGAAGACAACTGCCGGGTGGCGGCCAAGTCCGGTGTGGGCAAGTCTTTGCCCGCCAACACCGACGCCGGCGGCATCCCGGCCATGGATCACACCACTTTTCTGCGCAATGCGGTTCTTCTGCCCAGGCTCTCCCAGATGAACAAAAGGATCAAAAAGCTGGAAAAACAGGTCCAGTCCAGCAACAGAGCGGACCAAGGAGAAGACAAGTGAACCAGATCCCGGGAACTGAAATGTCCATCCAGGACATCATGAACTTCTTGCCCCATCGTTATCCATTTCTGCTGGTGGACCGGGTGGTGCAGCTGGAACCCTTCAAGAGCCTCAAGGCCCTGAAAAACGTCACCATAAACGAGCCTTTTTTCCAGGGTCACTTTCCGGACTACCCGGTAATGCCCGGGGTGCTCATACTGGAGTCCCTGGCCCAGGCCGGAGGACTTCTGGTGGCCGGAAGCGTTCCGGACCAGATGCAGGACAAGATCTTTCTTTTTACCGGGGGGGACAAGGTGCGCTTTCGCAAACCGGTCTTTCCAGGGGACAGCATGTATATGAATATCACCTACGACCGGCACCGCATGAGTCTGTGGCGCATGCACGGCCAGGCTGTGGTCCAGGACAGGGTTGTGGCCGAAGGCATGTTTTCAGCAACCATCGTAGCCAGGGAAGACAAGGCGTGAAACCACAAATACATCCCACCGCAATAGTACACCCTCAAGCCGAGCTGGCCCCGGGAGGGGCCATCGGCCCTTATGTCATCATCGAGGAAAGCACCAGCCTGGGCGAGGGCACCAGGGTGGATGCCTTTGCCCAGATAAAGAAGTTCACCAGCCTGGGACGAAACAACCACGTCTACTCCTACGCCTGCATCGGTGAAGGCCCGCAGGATATCAAGTACCAGGGCGAGGAAACCTGGCTGCGGCTGGGGGACGACAACAAAATCCGGGAATACACGACCCTGAACAGAGGTACCCCCGCCGGCAGGGGGGTCCCCAGCATCGGTTCCGGATGCTTTCTCATGGCCTACACCCACGTCGCCCACGACTGCATTCTGGAAGACGGGGTGATCATGGCCAACGGAGCCACTCTGGGCGGGCACGTACACCTGGGGCAAAAAGCGGTCGTTGGCGGCCTTTGCGCTGTGCACCAGTTCGTGCGTATAGGCGAATACGCCTTTATCGGTGGCAAAAGCGGCATAGCCCAGGATGTCCCCCCGTATATGCTGGCTGTAGGAGAAAGGGCCAGGCTGGTGGGACCCAATCTCATCGGGCTGCGCCGGGCCGGGTTTGTCAAGGAGGAGATCTCTGCGTTGAAGAAAGTCTTCAATCTTATCTGGAAATCAGACTTGAGCCATGTACAGGCCCTGGAGAAAGCGGCGCAGGATTTTTCCGGTTTCAGGCTGACAGACAACCTGGTCTCCTTTCTCAAGTCCAGCAGCAGGGGAGTGGTCTCCCCGGAGCGAAATGACCGGCAGTAAAAAACTGGGAGTGATAGCCGGAGGGGGGAGTTTTCCCCTGCTGGTGGCTCAAAACGCCCGCAAACAGGGCTACCGCGTGGCAGCAGCAGCCTTTGAAAAAGAAACCCTGCCGGAAATCCAGGCCTATACCGACCAGTTGACCTGGCTCAAGCTGGGTCAGCTGGGCAGACTCATCAGGTTTCTGCACCAGGCAGGTGTTACCCGCGTGGTGTTTGCAGGACCTATAAACAAGCCCAGGGCCTTTGATCTGCGTCCCGATTTCAGGGCCATCAAGCTCCTGGTAAACCTGCGCAGCCGCAACGACAATGCCCTTTTAAGCTCTGTGGCCGATGAACTCAACCGTGAAGGCTTTGAAGTGGCGTCCGCCATAGAATTTGTCCCGGAACTCATCTCACCAGCGGGCCTTCTGACCAGAAGAACACCTTCATTTGCCGAAAAAGGGGATATCCTCTTTGCCTGGCCCATCATAAAACAGATCGGCAGCCTGGACATAGGACAGTGCATAGTGGTCAAGGAAAGGGCGGTGGTGGCGGTGGAAGCCATAGAGGGTACAGACAGGGCCATTTTGCGGGCCGGTGAGCTGTCCGGGTCCAGCCTTACAGTGGTCAAGATCTTCAAACCCGGCCAGGATCAGCGCATCGATCTGCCGGCACTGGGCAGCCAGACGGTAAGGACCATGCTTCAGGCCGGGGCCACCTGCCTGGCTTACGAAGCCGGAACCAGCCTGTTCTTTGACCGCCAAGAAGCCGTAAGCCTGGCGGATAAGCACAAAATCTGCCTGGGGGGCATAGACCCGGACAACCCCGAAGCTGTGAAGAAGCTCTAGCCGCCTGTTTCGACTTCATTCCCAGCATCAGGTCATGTTTTTGCCGGGCAGACTGTCGTGAGCAGCCTTCAGGCTGGTATCTCTTTTAACGCCCCGGGCTCATACCGGGAAGGAACCAGTAAAACCTGTCCGGCTGACAGCGAAACGTTGCTTTCAGGCAGGCCAAACCTTCCGGCAGCTTCCTTTATGGTTAAAAAGCTGCTGATTCATGCCGGTCCTGTGTAGTCCCCCCGGACCGGTTCATGGTCTTCACGAGCAAGATCGTCAATGAAGCGCTTTGTGCAGGTGACGCATTCATCCGGACATTCCCCGGAGCTGAATCTGTCCCTGAAACCCCGGTAACGCCTGCTCTTCCAGATCCTTTTCAGCGAATCACCCGGAACCTGCCCGAAATCAAGAGGGTATACCGGGTGCGGACGGCCCTGGAAATACCTGTAGACCCTGTCCTGGGGGCTTACGTCAGTATATATGCAGGGCAGGACCCTGCCGTCCACGTCCACATAGCAGGCGCGGTGGATGTTTTCCGAACAGGGGCCGTCGGGAAGGTATGGATTGTAGACATGAAAAAAAACTTTTTCCTGTCCATCCACCTGTGATTTCATATCCAGAAGCTCCGCCCTGAATTCCTCGAAGTCGTCCCTGTCCCTGGCCGGATACATTTCTTTTTCCATCTCCCGATTCAGGGCCAGGGTCAAAGTACTCACCACCACCTGGTCCGGGGCCAGTGAATTGAAAAATCCAGGCATGCGCCCGATATCCCCGCGTCTGGAACCAAGCAGCATATAGGCCAGGTGCAGGGCAGGGGTGGAGCTGCCCATAAGGGTCCTGATGCGGTGCACGTTTTCCACGGCCTGGCGTACTTTTTTTATGGGGCTGCCCGGCCTGATGCGGTCGTTTACCTCGTCCACCCCGGCCACGGACAATCCCAGAACATCCAGTCCCTGATCCACCAGGCGCCTAATGCGCTCATCAGTCAGCAGGCTGGCATTGCTGGTAACACCGACCCTTGCCCCCTGGTCCTTGACCGTCTTGAGCATGGCCATGAATTCCGGATGCATCATGGGCTCTCCCCAGCCCTGCAGGTACACCAGCCCTGTTTTGGAAAAGGCCCTGGACAGTCCGGTAAAGACCTGCATGGACATATGCCTTCCGGGATCTTTTTTCCTGAATACCGGACTCGGGCAGTAAATACACTGTGCATTGCACCTGGTGGTTATTCCCACCTGTATCCAGTCCAGAGAAGGATACCCCATGGATCCCAGAATCCGCATAAAACCCATTTGTTTCCTCCCTTAAAATTCAGCACGGAAGCGACACTTTTGCATATTTATATCTGTTCTGTTCAGCATACTTTGTATCTTCTCTTATCCTGAAAACCGGTGTCATAGATTTGCTTTACACCCTATTATGCTCTTTGCTAAAAGGCAACTTATACTGATTCTGCAGGCTCAGCTGTACATTTCCTGCGCAACCCCAAAAAACCATAGAGGCAGTACATAATGCAAGTCCAGGTATCATGCTATGCAACCCTTTCCCCGTTCTCGCCCCAGGGAGGCCTGGTGGACCTGGATCCGGGATCCACTCCAGCGGATCTGATCCGGCATCTGGAAATACCCATGGATGAAGTAAAAATCATATTTGTCAACGGCAAGAGTGCGGATCCCTCAACTCGCCTGAATGACCAGGACCGGGTGGGCATCTTTCCAGCTGTGGGGGGAGGCTGATCCATGCATCCAGGCGGCTTCGTCCGGGAACTGGCCAGGCACAGCCACGCCCTGGACAGATATCCCTTCCCCTGTATTCAGGACGTCCATCTCCTGGAACTCGCCCGGAAATACAGTATCCAGCCCTGGCAGGCCCAGGTCAATGCCCTGGAAAATCAGATCTGCCCAGAAAGATATATCCGCAACTACAAAACCATGAGCCTGGACATGCAGCTTGACCTGGCCCGTTCCAGAGTGCTTGTTGTGGGTGCCGGAGGCCTGGGAGGATACGTTATTGAACTTTTGGTTCGAAGCGGAGCAGGGCAGCTTACTGTTGCCGACGGTGACGAATTCGAACTGAGCAACCTCAACCGCCAGATCCTGGGAACCAGAGATCTCACAGGCAAACCCAAGGTGGAGGCAGCCCGCAAAAGGGCAATGGACATAAACCCCTTTACCCGGGTGGAGACCTGCGGCACACACCTGCAGCCGGATGATCTGCCCGGGCTGCTGCCTGAAACCGATCTGGTCCTGGACTGCCTGGGGGGAGTAGAATTCAGGCAGGAACTGCTTCAGGCCGCCGGCCTGCACCACCGCCCCCTGGTAACAGGATTCGTGGCCGGCAATACCGGACTGGCCAGCACCGTGTTCCCGGGAGACCAGAGTCCAGCCGCCTTCTGGCAGGCCGACAGGGACCAGGGGGCAGAAATCGCCCTGGGCAACGTGGCTTACACGGTGAGTATGATCGCCACCATACAGGTCAGGGAAGCCATACATATCCTGACCGGACAGGACCCCTGCCTGAGAAACAGGGTGTTCCTGGCGGACATGCACAAGTGCAGCTTCCAGTCCCTGGAACTTTAAACTTTGCCATTATTTTCCACCGCATTTACAAGCAAATCAAGTTATTGGACTTGCTATCTGCTTGAGAATTATATTAAAGAAAATTGACAGTATAAATCATGCCGGTCCCGGAATCTGGATGAAGGCCTGAACACATACAAAGACGTTCAAAATTATAACAGGAAACTTCTATGACCAGGGAAAAACTCACAGTGGTCCTTGCCCCCCGGAACTCCGGAAAAGTCGCGGAACTGGAAGAAATCCTTGCTGCTGTCCGTCCAGAACTGGAGGTTAAGGGCCTGGACAGCTACCCCGATCTGGGCGAGATCCCGGAAACAGGATCCACTTTCGAGGAAAACGCATTGATAAAAGCAAGGGCAGTGGCAAGACATACCGGACATATAGCCGTAGCTGACGATTCCGGGCTGGTGGTCCCGGCACTGGACAATGAACCGGGAGTCTATTCAGCCAGATATGCCGGAGAAAAAGCCTCCGACCTGGAAAACAACCAGAAGCTTCTCAAAAGAATGAATCATCTCTCGGGAGACTCCAGACAGGCAAGATTTGTATGCGTTCTCTGCGCGTGCACGCCCCGGGAAGAAACCCTGGTGGTCCAGGGGGAATGGCCCGGGGTCATCCTGGATGAACCCCGCGGACAGGGCGGATTCGGCTATGATCCACTGTTTTTTGATCCTCAGGCCGGCTTGACTGCAGCAGAGATGGAGGCTGAGCAAAAAAACAGCCGCAGCCATAGAGGCCGCGCCCTGCAGAGCCTCATGCACCAGTGGGAAGAGTTCATGACCAGAATAAACAAGCAAGGAGCCTGACATCATGTGCGGAATAATCGCCTATACCGGTCACAGGCCTGCTGTTCCAGTGATCATCCAGGGACTGAAAAGCCTGGAGTATCGCGGCTATGACTCGTCAGGACTCTGTTTCGGCCATTCCGGACGGCTGCACCTGTTCCGGGCAGCAGGCAAGCTGAGCGCCCTGGAGCAGAAGCTGGAAGGCGGACAGGTGCTGCACGCCACTTCAGGCATAGGACACACCAGGTGGGCCACTCACGGGCTTCCCAACGAAACCAACGCCCCCCCTCATCTGGATGTGCACTACAATCTGGCCCTGGTGCACAACGGCATCATAGAAAACTACCAGCAGCTCAAATCCATGCTCCAGGACTGCGGCTGCACCTTTCGCTCCCAGACTGATACCGAGGTCCTGGTCTGCCTCATTTCCCACGCCCTGGAGCAGCACGACTCCATCCTGAGCGCCCTGGCATGGAGCATGTCCCAGGTGCGCGGGTCCTATGCCTTTGCCCTTTTAAGCAAGGACCACGAGGGCCGCATATGGGCGGCCAGGAAGGCCAGCCCCCTGATTCTCGGCGCTGGAACCGGGGAAAATTTCGTGGCCTCGGATATTCCGGCATTTCTGCCCTTTACCCGGGAGGTGGTCTTCCTGGAAGACGGCGACCTAGTGGAGATGGATGCCGGTCAATGGACCGTTTACGACGCCCGGAGCTTGAAACCGGTTTCCAAAAAGATTCAGCGCATAAACTGGGACGTGCAGGCCGCCCAGAAGGGCGGCTACAAACACTTCATGCTCAAGGAAATATTTGAGCAGCCCCAGGTGATCACCGACTGCCTGGCCGGGCGCCTGGACCGCAAGCACAACAGGGTGACCCTGCCTGAGCTGGAGGCTCTGCCCACGCCTTCCAGGCTGCACGTAATGGCCTGCGGCACATCCTACCATGCCGGACTGTGGGCCAAGTACGTCCTGGAAAGCCTGGCCCGCCTACCGGTCAACGTGGAGATAGCATCCGAATTCAGATACAAGGAGCTGGTGGAAGAACCGGGCACACTTTACCTGAGCATAAGCCAGTCCGGGGAAACCGCAGATACTCTGGCCGGGCAGCGCCTGGTGCGCCAGAAAGGGCTCCCTGTACTGGGACTTTGCAACGTTGTAGGCTCCAGCGTAGCCCGGGAGGCCGACAGTGTTCTTTACCCCCAGGCAGGCCCGGAAATAAGCGTGGCCTCCACCAAGGCCATGTGCAGCCAGCTGGTGATGCTCTACCTCCTGGGTCTTTACTGGGGCCACTCCAGGGGCACTGTTTCCGACAGCGAGATGGCCCAGTGCATGTTTACCCTGGACAATCTGCCCCAGACGCTGACCTCCCAGCTGCCGGGCATGCAGAAGAGGGCCAGACAGCTCTGCCCTGAATATTCCAGGGCCCGGAGCTTCTTTTTTCTGGGACGTGGCATCTATTATCCTCTGGCCCTGGAAGGTGCCCTCAAACTCAAGGAGATCTCCTACATCCACGCCCAGGGGTATCCAGCAGGCGAACTCAAGCACGGCCCCATAGCCCTTATTGAGCAGGAGCTGCCCACTTTTGCCCTGGCCCTGCAAAACCATCTTTTGGATAAAATGGGATCCAACCTCATGGAAGTCCGGGCCCGTAACGGTAAAATTATTGCCTTGACCAATCCCGGTGTTGAATTAGATATAGATGAAACTTGGGAAATACCCCAGCTGGGAGATCCATTGAACAGTTTCCTGGCCTTGCCGGCCCTGCAGCTCTTCGCCTATGAAATGGCGGTGTACCTGGGTAAGGACGTAGACCAGCCCCGCAACCTGGCCAAAAGCGTAACCGTGGAATGACCATGAGCATAAAAAAGCCTTTTTTCTGCCTGCTGGCGTCTTTGCTGCTGTCTCTGTGCACTCCGGGCCTGCTGCCCGCCGGAATGCAGAGCGCAGTGCAGGAACTGGACAGACTTATAAGTGACGACAACCGAAACCAGTTCCGCTCACACTGGCTCGACCTGGCAGATAAATTCCATCAGGCCCTGGATGAAAGCCGGGAGGGAAATGAGAAGGCCCGGGCCCTTTATTATCTTGGACGCACCTACCAGGAACTGGGCAAAAAATCCTTTCTGCCTTCCGATTTTAAAAGGGCTGAAGAATTCTATACCCGTGCTGTCAGGGAGCACCCCGACACCGACTTTGCCGGTCGCTCCCAGTACCGCAAGGCCGAGATCCATCTCAACCATCACCGGGATTCCGCCCAGGCTTACCTGGAATACCTGCGCGTGGTTTACAACCATTCTTCCAGTTCCAAAAAAGATGCCGCCCAGGAAGTTCTCAAGGAACTGGACCGCAAAAACCTGGAGAAAATAAACGGCAAGCGGGCCTCCATGGACCCGGAAAAGGTATCGCGGCCGGAGCAGCCCCGGCAGGATTCCCTGGAGGAAAGGCCCCTTGCAGACTCCCGTAAAACAGATGAACCACGGCAGGACCAGCCGGAAACTGATTCCCAAACAGCCCGGCTTGTGGACATACGTCACTGGAGTTCGGATGAATACACCCGGGTGGTACTGGATCTGGACACCTCGGTGGATTACTACCATAAGCTGTTGAAGCCTGATGAGGAGCTGGGAACCCCGCACAGGCTGTTTATCGACCTTGAGAAAACCAGGCAGGGAGAAGCAGTAACCCGTGAAGAAAGCGTGGCCGACGGTATTTTAAGCCGCATCAGGTCTGCCCAGCATACCACGGATAAGTCCCGGGTGGTCCTGGATATCGACGACCTGGACGATTTCAGGGTCTTTGCCCTGGAAAATCCCTTTCGCATAGTTGTGGATGTTTACTCTCCGGATGAACGCCGGGTTCTGCAGACGGTGGAAGGCGAGACGGAAGTCTCCCTGGATCCCGAGCGGGCCGAGCTGTCTTCAGGAAGCCTTCTTGAGCAGCTGGGACTCAAGGGGCAGACCATCATGATAGACCCCGGTCACGGCGGTAAGGACCCGGGGGCTGTGGTGGGAAATTTCAAGGAAAAGGATATAGTTTTGAGAATGTCCAAAGTCCTTGGCCGCAAACTTGAACAGGAAGGCTTCGATGTTCTCTACACCCGGACAAAGGATGTCTTCGTTCCCCTGGAGGAACGCACCGCCATGGCTAATTCCAGAAAGGCGGATCTCTTCATCTCTGTGCATGCCAATGCCCATAGAAATCCAAATGTCAGAGGCTTTGAGGTCTATTACCTGAACTTTGCCCAGGATGAAGACGCCAAACGTGTGGCGGCCAGGGAAAATGCAGTCTCAACCCAGAAGATCTCCGATCTGCAGTATATTTTGACAGACCTGATGCTAAGCTCCAAAATAAGCGAATCCAGGGATCTGGCCGAAAAGGTCCACGAGGTCACCCTGGACAGCACCAGCGGGATGTTTACTGACCTGGACACCAACGGGGTGCGCCAGGCCCCTTTTTATGTCCTCATGGGGGCTCAGATGCCGGCCATTTTGCTGGAAATGGGCTACATGACCAACAAAAAGGATATGCGTCTTCTGCAGAACGACGACTTTATGCGGTACATGGCCAGGGGGCTGACCAAGGGCGTCATCTCATACCGGGACAAGATCGAACAGTTCGCCAGGCTGGACTAGGTCTGTATTCAGCCTCCATTGTCCCGGCTTTTTACCTCTTTTCCTCCAGCACGGAATCACATTTCCTTGCTTCTGGAGTACTTTTTCTTCCTCCCAGTTCGTCCCCGTCCCAGGAAGCCCCGTCCTCTTCCGGCTCCACATGAATAGTTACCTGGGATTTAGGCAGCTCCTTTTCGATTCCATCTTCGATCCTGCAGCAGATATCATGGCCTTCGCGTATGGTTCGATCTCCCGGCAGCAGCAGGTGAAAATCGATAAACCGTCTGGACCCGGACTTGCGCGAGCGCAGTCCGTGATACGCCGCCCGTTCTCCTGCGTGCCTGCGGATATGTTTTTCCACCAGGTCCACTTCCTCCCTGGGCAGGGAAACATCCATGAGTCCGTGCATGGATCTCTTTATGAGGCTTATGCCGGAGCGCGTGATGTTCAGGGCGATTATTACGGCAATGATGGAATCCAGGATCACCAGTTGCGGGTAGAACATTATGATCCCCAGGCCCAGGACCACGCCGGTGGTGGTCCAGACGTCCGCCATGAGGTGTTTTGCGTCTCCTTCCAGGGTGATGGAGTCGAAATGCCTGGCAGCCCTGAGCATAATTCTGGCCACCACCAGGTTGATAAGGGCCGCGACAACAGATATGCTTATGCCCAGCAGCAGATTCTCCAGTGCCTGGGGCTGCATGAGCCTTCCGGCAGCAGAGTAGATGATTCCTGCCGCTGCCACCAGTATAAGGCCGCCCTCGAGCCCTCCGGCAAAATATTCCGCCTTGTCATGTCCGTAATTGAACTTCCTGTTGGCCGGCTTGAAAGCGACAGTCAGGGCAATCACTGCTACGATGCTGGCTGTCAGATTAACCAGTGTTTCCACGGCATCGGACAACAGCCCCACTGATCCGGTAATCCAGAAAGCTCCGAATTTAAGCCCCAGGGTCAGCAGGGAGGCCAGTACAGAAAGTAGAGCAATATTTCTGGGCATACTCTTAAGCTCTTAAAAATGTTGACAAGACGTTAAGCCGGTGAAAAAATCATCTGCAGAATGCAGGAGCAAAATTTAAGCAGCTCTGTTGCCCCAAATATTATCCAAGGGCATAAACTCATTTTCAGGGTAAACCGGAACCGGAGTCAATATATGCATAAATCCTGGATTGAAGCCAAACTTCCCGAATTTGTCAGGGATGTCATGCGTGATTTCTGCCAGGTCAGCAGACAGCTTTTTAACCAATTTGACTCCCATGAGCAAACCGGGCAGGTAAGCTTCACCTTTTTCAAGGAATTGCTGGGCGAGGGAATGAACAAGGGGCAGCTGTGGCGTCTCAAGGATACCGCCCACATACTTTTCCGCAACGACCAGAGGGCCGGGAAAATCGGTCCATACCTTGACTGGTGCATAGGCTATATATTCCATGAGTGCATGAAGTTAAGAGAAGATGCCTATCAGCAGGAGAATTACCGTCCCTGGTTCGAAGCCCGTTATTCCAGCCCTGAAATCACTCCTGAAGAACAGCTTATCAGTCAGGAACTTATCAATGTACTGGACCAGACCAGAGAGAGCATCAACCGCGAAATATCCAGGATCAAATTTATACTTTTTCACTGCCGCAGGCTTTTTATTTTATATCTTCCGGCACATGAAGATAATCCTCTTTTGGCACGTTTCCTCTTTGCCCAGGAGGACCTGGTGCGCGAGGTGTTTAAATCTTCATACCCGGATCTCATCACAGCCATATACGGAGAAGAACCCGTCAGCCTTTACGAACTGGCAGCCAGCAGCCTGGAGCGCGGAGGCTGGAAAGCCGAGGCTGAAGCAGCCAGGAGCAGGCTTTCTCTTGACTTTACCTGAAAGTTGAGTAAATATAAACCGATAAAACCGCAAACTGCCCTTAAACCCTGTTCCCGGAGGAAGAAATGAAACGTTACCTTATTTTCTCCATTTTGCTGCTTGCGCTTCTGGCAGCGGGTTGCGCCAAAAAACCCGTCGAACCGGCTGAGCCGGATCCGCCCGAGCCTGAGGCGGTTCAGCCTGAACCCGAACCCGAAGTCCCGGAACCCAAGGAGGAGAAAGAGCCGGAACCTCTGGACGAGCGGGCACTCTACCAGGAGTTGTACGAAGCTCTCCCCACTTCACACACCGTTGAAAAGGGCGAATGCCTGTGGTGGATAGCCGAGTACACGGAAATTTACAATGATCCTTTTATGTGGCCTTTGATCTACAAGGACAACAGGGACAAAATCGTCAACCCTGATCTTATCTATCCAGACCAGGTCTTCAGAATCCCCAGGGACTTTCAGAAGAATGAGCTCACTGAAAGCAGGCGTGAAGCAGGAGCACCCAGGCCTTACCTGCCTGATGAAAGTGCACGCCTGCCTGCAGACTTAAGGGAGAATCTGGGCTGGAGTTTTTAACAAGCACCACAATTTCCTTAAAAAGCCCCGGTTCTTCCGGGGCTTTTTTTTCTTCAGGTCTTTCAAGCCGCCTTTATCAACCCTGCTTATAGCAACGCTCACCCGGCAGACCAGACCCTTGTCAGACCGGGCTGACAGAATTCTGCACCTGCACTTCAAATGATTCTTGCTACACTTGACTTGATCTGCTAACTATCAAAAAAATATGAAAAAGTGGAGGGCATATGTTCGATTTTTTATACCATAAAAATACCGCAAAACAGCGCTATGATCTGCAGGATGTCCAGGAACCGCAGCTCTTGAGAGATCTTTATCCATATAACCATGTCCCCCGCATAGCCTTTGACGACTCTTTTATTCTGCCCCGTCCTCCGGAACAGATATTTATTACGGACACGACTTTCAGAGACGGCCAGCAGGCCATGCCTCCTTTTACAGTAAACCAGATTGCAGATATATATGAATATATGCACCGACTGGGAGGACATTCCGGGCTAATCCGCCAGAGGGAATTCTTTCTTTACTCGGACAAGGACAGAAAAGCTGTGGAGGCCTGCCTGGAGAAGGGACACAGATATCCTGAGATTACAGGCTGGATTAGGGCCAACAAGGATGACCTCAAGCTGGTCAAGGATATGGGGCTCAAGGAGACGGGCATGCTGACCTCTGTTTCAGATTACCACATATTTCTGAAGCTGGGCAAAACCCGTCAGCAGGCCATGGAAGACTACCTGGAACTTGTAGAGGCGGCCCTGGACTGGGACATAATCCCCAGGTGTCATTTTGAGGATATAACCAGGGCTGACATTTACGGATTCTGCATACCTTATGCACAGAGGCTCATGGAACTTTCCCAGCAGAAAGGCCTCCCGGTTAAAATCCGGCTTTGCGATACCATGGGGTATGGAGTCCCTTATCCCGGCTCTGCTTTGCCCAGAAGCGTGGCCAAGATCGTGCGGGCTTTTACCCACGAGGCCAAAGTACCGCCTGAAGCCCTTGAATGGCATGGACACAACGACTTTCACAAGGCCTTTATAAACGGCACAACCGCCTGGCTGTACGGCTGCAGTGCAGTCAACTCCACCCTTTTTGGAATAGGCGAGCGCACCGGCAACGCTCCCCTGGAAGCCCTGGTCATTGAATACATCTCTCTGACCAGCGATGACGACGCAGCGTATACACCGGTAATTACCGAACTGGCCAGGTATTTCCACAAAAACCTTGGCGCTGAAATACCCGCTAATTATCCCTTTGCCGGCAGGGACTTCAATGCCACCAGTGCCGGAATTCATGTAGACGGACTTATGAAAAACGAGGAGATATACAATATCTTCGACACTGAGCAGATTCTTCACAGGTCAATACCCATTATTATTTCCGATAAAACCGGTAAAGCAGGCGTGGCCTACTGGATCAACCACTACCTGGATCTCTCCGATGACCAGAAGGTGGACAAGCGGCATCCGGCTGTCGGGAAAATATACGAGAAAATCAGAAAATCATATAATCAGGGCCGCCCCACCAACTTCTCTCACGAGGAGATGGAACAGCTGGTAAGGCGCTATCTGCCCGAACTGTTCTCTTCATCCTTTGATCAGTTAAAGGAACTTGCTCACAGGGTGCTGCAGAAAATCATACAGGATCTGGCAGCTGAGCCTGAAATGGCCTCTCACGACATTGACAGGATCAACAGCAAGATGCAGGAGTTCTTGAAGGAATACCCCTTTATTCAGTATATGTATATCACTGATATAAACGGCTACCTTCTGACCTGGAATGTCAGCAACATAGAAGATCTATCCAAGTATCAGCAGGTGGATCCAGGCACCAACCTGTCGGACCGGGAATGGTTCATTCTCCCGGTCAAAACCGGCAAGCTGCATATAACCGACTTTTATAAGTCTCATTTCACCGGCAAGCTTTGTTTAACCGCCTCAATTCCTGTGTTCAGCGAACATGATGAAATTCTTGCCATTCTCGGGGCGGACATCCGCTTTGACGAACTGGTCAAAATCCAGGAGGATTTTGCTTTTGAACAGAACCTGTTATCCAAATAGATTGAATAAATCACCTGCACGTCAGCATGTGCCTGCACAAGGATCTTTTGCAGGCACATTATGTAGCCAGTATATTTAAGACTAATTTCTAATTCAGGAGTAAAGACATGTGGAAAATACTGCCAGTGGCACTGATGATTTTCATTTTGTCCGGTTGCTGGGCCACCAAGGAAACAGAACCCGAAACATTCGAGCCTGTATCCGAATCCGGTGAAGCTCAGCCCAAAGATGCAGCGGACCATCGCTACTATGATTTTGATGACATTCCCATTCCCAGGGAAATGAGCATAGACAGGGATGGGTCCATTCTCTTCGAATCCCAGGGGATAAGGGCCGGAATGCTTACCTACACCGGCAGAGGAGACAGTGAATCCCTGTTCAATTACTTTCAGAAAGGATTGCCCAATGAAGGGTGGGAGCTCTTAAGCTACATAAAGTATGGAACCCAGATACAGACTTTTTCCAAGGACGACAGGCTCTGCATTATCCGTATCATAGACGGCAGGCTTAGAACCGAGCTTCAGATCTGGATCTCTCCAAAAATCTGATTCTTTTGGTTTGTGGACGATCAAGCATATGCTTTCCAATCCCTGTATGACTTTTGACCATTACCATGGCCAGCGGGGGCACCTGGGTCTTACCGGGAGCATTGCAGCCTACAAGTCTCTGGAACTTGTGCGTCTGCTTCAGAAATCTTCTATTTCAGTCAGCGCAACCATCACCAGCTCCGGAAGTGCTTTTATCGGCCCTCTGACCCTCAGTGCCCTGGGCATCGACCCCCTGTATACCCCTGACTATTCACCATTGGAACAGCCCTTTGCTCATTTGAGTTCGCAGTTTTCGCCTCACGTCTTCATGGTGGCGCCCGCCACGGCCAACATCATGGCCAAAGCAGCCTCAGGAATCGCAGACGATCTTTTATCCACACAAATTTTGTCCTCCCCCGGAAGCGTGCTTTTTGCTCCGGCCATGAACCCCGTCATGTGGAACAATGCCGCCACAAGGCGCAATATCCGACGGCTTGGGGACCTGGGCCATGAGGTTGTTGAGCCGGACAGCGGTCAGGTGGCCTGTGGTGATCAAGGCCAGGGCAGGTTTCCGGAAATTGAAGTCTTATATTACACCTGCCTGAGAAAACTTACCAGACAGGATATGGTTTCCAGAAGAGTGCTCATAACAGCAGGTCCCACGCACGAATATTTCGACCTGGTTCGCTTCTGGAGCAATCCATCCAGCGGCCGGATGGGCCTGGCCACAGCTTTAGCCCTGTGGCTCAGAGGCGCTGAAATCCATTTTGTTCATGGACCCATGCAACCTGTATTGCCTTTGCCTGGTTTTTATATTTATTCTGTTACCACTGCCAGTGATATGTATAAACAGTGCAGCATGCTTTGGCCTGATTGTGACCTGGGAGTATTCAGTGCCGCAGTAGCTGATTTTGCGCCGCAAAAGGCCTCAGGCTCCAAGTTTAAGAAAGAGGGATGCACGTCTCTGCAGGTAAAAATGACTCCCACCCCGGATATTCTGGCAGAAATGAGCGCTTCCAGAAACAGGAACCAAAAAGTTGTCGGCTTTGCAGCAGAAGCTGAAAATCTTGAGGATAACGCTTTTGCCAAGTTGAATAAAAAGTCCCTGGACATGATTGTAGCCAACCTGGTTACCTCTGAATCAACTCCTTTCGGCTCTGAAGACAACCAGGTCTTGATCATGGATAAAAGCGGGAGCAAAGAATACCTTCCAATGCTTTCCAAGCAGAAAATAGCCTGGAGGATGGCGGATTGGATACAAGAATTATAAACTCGCATCCTGCATCAGCCAGGCTGGAAATGCTGGGTATCAGATATCTCTTCAAGCCTGCAGTCAGAGCCCAACACCAGCCGCAGGAAACTGCCTCTGGATCGGATACCGCACCGAGCTCCTGTTCTGTCCACTCTAATTACAATGATGCCGCCGACTCCAGGACCGACCCTTTACTGGAGTCTTTGTACAGACCGTCATACTCGGTATGGACCTACCTGGAACTCTATGAAGACCTTTGCTGTGGTTTCAATACCCCAAGAGCCCGGCTGCTTGCAGCCATACAGAACAGTATGGGATGGGACGCATGTTCTTTTACTTACTGGCCGGTAACCAGAAAATTTTCGAATAAAACTGTTCCGGACAAGGATTTTTTTTATTCAGCTATGGACAGAATCAATCCAGTTTATATTTTCTGTTTTGGAGCAGCTGCTTTTAACATCCTGCTTCCCCGGGAAAAGTTTACATACGGCAAGTGGGTGACAGGCCGCTTTTCCATCATGGCTCTGCCTTCTATAGACGCTTTAATGCCTGATAACCGGTTTCTTAAAAATTTTACATGGCGGATGATCAACAGTTTCTCACTTGCATAACAATTAAACATCAATATTAACTACCGAGAATATCATGAAAATTTTTAAAATCTGTTTTCTGGTTTCGTTGATACTTTTAGCATTCAGCCTGGTATTCGCCGACAGAGAGCCTGCATCTCACCAGATCCTCAAGGTGGACATAGACGGGCCCATTCCCCCTGCCACTGAAGAACTGCTTCAGGATTCCCTGAGCCGCGCTCACGATGAGGATTTCATCGCGCTCATGATACGCCTGGATACACCCGGCGGTCTGGTGGAATCCATGCGCAACATGGTCAAGGACATCCTTGCTTCCGATCTGCCGGTGATTGTCTGGGTGGATCCCCCCGGGGCCAGGGCCACCTCAGCAGGAGTGTTTCTTGTGGCCGCTTCGGACCATGCGGTCATGAGCCCCCAGACCCCCATAGGTTCAGCTTCTCCAGTGACCATGGGCGGAGAGGAGCAGGATGAAACCATGCAGCAGAAGATTATAAATGAAATGCTCTCCCTCGTTCGCACAGTGGCCAAAGACAAGGGTCGAAACGCGGATTGGTATGAAAAGGCTGTTACCGAAGCTGCAAATATCGACTCTGAAGAGGCCTTGCAGTTAAGGGTTATTGATCACATTGCCACGTCCACTGAGGATCTTTTAAGTCAGCTGGGTAAAAAGGGTCTTCAGGTTTATGGCGAGGAAATAACATTTGAAAGCGATGAAGTAAGTATTGTTCAGTTCGAGCCCGGCTTTAAGTACAAAGTGCTTTCATGGCTTCTGCATCCGCAGATCGCCTATATTTTATTTCTTGCCGGAATGGCCGGGCTTTTTTTCGAACTTTCCAACCCGGGTGCCATTTTTCCCGGAGGGATAGGGTCCATGTGCCTGATCATGGGTCTTTACTCCCTGGCGGTTCTTCCCACCAATATTTCCGGAATTTTGTTGCTAATCCTTGGTTTTATATTTATTATACTGGAAATCAACATGCCGACCTTTGGTCTGTTGACTCTGGCGGCCATAACAAGCTTTTTCTTTGGATCACTTTTTCTGTTCGATGCAGAGCATCCTTATTTCCAGATACCTACTATGACAATAATTCCAGTTGTACTTATTCTTACGGCAATTTTGCTGGCCCTGGCATATCTCATCGGCAAATCCCAGATGGCCCCTAAAACCCACCAGATGGGCCTGCCTGACAGTACTGCCAAGGTAGTCAGCTGGTCCGGAACACAGGGTCAGGTCAAGGTGAGAGGCGAGATCTGGAGAGCCCGGTCCCAGGAAACGATATCCCTGCAGCCCGGCCAGGAAGTTCAGGTGGATAAAGTTGAGGGACTCACCCTACATATAAAACCAGTTTAACAAAGCAGGAGGAACTAATGCTAACCTATGGTCTACCGGTACTTATACTTGTTGTTCTCTTCCTGATGAATGCCATCAGGATCCTCAACGAGTACGAGCGTGGTGTAATTTTTCGACTGGGACGATTCCTGAAAGTCAAAGGCCCCGGCATCATCATTCTGATTCCTGTATTGGATAAGATGGTCCGCACCAGCCTGAGAATCGTCACCCTGGACGTTCCGCATCAGGAAGTAATCACCCAGGATAACGTCACCATCAAGGTAAACGCGGTTCTTTACTACAGAATCATGTCTCCTCAACACGCAGTGCTGGAAATCGAGGACTATCATTTCGCCACTTCACAGCTTTCGCAGACCACCATCAGAACAGTCTGCGGTGCATCAGAACTGGACGAGATCCTCGGGCAAAGGGAAAAGCTTAATACCCGGATCCAGTCCATTCTGGACGAGCAGACCGATGCATGGGGCGTAAAGGTAACCACTGTAGAACTCAAGCACATCGACCTGCCTCAGGAAATGCAGAGAGCCATGGCTGCACAGGCAGAAGCTGAACGTGAGAGAAGGGCCAAGGTCATCAATGCAGAAGGCGAGTTCCAGGCAGCCAAGAGACTGACCCAGGCAGCCCAGATCATTTCCCAGTACCCGCAGGCTCTGCAGCTCCGCTATCTGCAGACCATGCGGGAAATGACCTCTGAAGGCAGAAACTCCACTGTCATTCCCATTCCCATTGACTTGTTCAGAGGGCTTGGACCAATCATGTCCGAACATGCACAGGGCTCCACCCAGATCGACCCTGAGGATCTGCCTGAGCCTGATGTACCTCCTGATCCTTTGGATCCTGAGCAGAAAAGCTGATTGTCCATGTTTAAACTCTAAGGGTGATTAAATGAAGACCGATACATTAACTGCCCGCATAGAATCTTTAATTCAGGATATATTGAGTTCTCAAAACAACAACCAGATGCCCAGCTTAAATCTGGTCCAGGACTTTGTTCGTGCAGCCAGGACCCTGCCCATGCAAGCTGAAGAAAGCCGCCTGGCTGAAGCAGAAGACTTCAGCCATCTGGCAGACCAGCTTTTGCTGGCTGTAAAAAACAATCAATTTGAAGAAGCAGTCCAGCTTATGGAGGCCATTAGAGAAGCCTGGACTTTTATCGCTGAAAATTGATTTTCCAATTATAACGAAATGTTAACCGACAAGCCTGATTGATGGACATCGATCAGGCTTGTTTTTTTTGTCCTTACTTGCTAAATCTGAAACCACTCAGCGGATTGGTTCTGAACCCAGATTAGCATACAGGAAAAAGTTGCTTTAATAATGCATAGCCGGTCAGACTTTTATGAGCTTGATGGCAGTCTGTTAGCTGCAACAGAGATCCAGCCCTGCCCTTTTCCTGCAACCGACAGCGGACAATTTTACCTTGACGGTTTTTTCAGATAACTGGCCGGCCGGTTGCAGGCAAATCTCTCTTTAGACCTATTTACTCAAACTTAATGTTTCACGTGAAACATTAAGTTTGAACAAGGAGAAAAAGCATTGCAGTGGAACATTGTGGTTGCAAACCAGAAAGGCGGTGTAGGCAAGACTACGACAGCGGTAAACCTGGCAGCATCCCTGGCAGTAATGGAAAAAAAAGTTCTTCTGGTGGACTGTGACGCCCAGGCCAACGCCAGCAGCGGACTGGGGGTGAATATAGACTCGCTGGAATTCACTTTGTATCACGGTTTAACAGGAGAAGCAGACCCCAAAAAAATCATCAGACGCACGGAATTAAAATACCTGGATGTGATACCCTCAAGCAAGGATCTGGTTGCTGCTGAACTTGAATTGAACGACAAGCAGGACAGGGAATACTATCTGTACAACATGCTGAAAACAATCAGCCGGCCATATACTTTTGTTATCCTGGACTGCCCGCCATCACTGGGCATGATAACGATCAATGCCATGTGTGCTTCAAACCGTTTACTGGTGCCAATGCAATGCGAGTATTATGCACTGGAGGGTATTGCCAGGCTGTTCGAGACGTTCGAGCTTATCAGAAAAAGACTCAATAATGATCTGCAACTCCTTGGGGTGGCCTTGACCATGTTCGACAAAAGAAACAAGCTTTGTCACCAGGTGATCAAGGAAATCAGAAGACATTTTCAGACGCAGACCATGGAAAGCATAATACCCAGAAATGTTCGTCTGTCAGAAGCGCCCAGCCATGGGAGGCCGGTTCTTGCCTATGACATAAGGTCAACCGGTTCCCATGCCTATCTAAGACTGGCAAAGGAAGTAGTGAACAGGTTGCAGTAAAATAGAGGGGTTGCAGGGTGTGTTGCGCTGCCGGCTAACGCTCAACACCCTGCAGCATTATCTGGTATTGAAGATTCAAATAAAGCGCAATTGTATCGGCGGCGGTTCACTTGACCTTACAGGAAAGATCTGAACATTCATAAAGTATCTGATCCTTGAAATGTTTTTTTGTTACCCGGGACTGACATCCCAGGCACAAAAAAGCCACGAGGCCGCCCAGGCTGGCGTTTCTCAAATGAAACTTTTTTGGATCATCCTGGGTCCAATCTTCGGTTGTTGAGCCGCAACCACTACAAACAACCTTTTTTTCCACAGGGTAGTTGAAGTCCCAATACATTAAAAAGTTCTTCCATTCATTTAATGGTTCGGCAGGTAATGCGGACTTCTTTTCCTGCTGCAGAAGTATTTTTTCCAGCTCATCCTGGTGTTTTAACCATACTTCAGCCGGAATCCAGACTCCGGTAAGCTGACCGGTTTCACTGTAAAAAGGTTGTACTGATATTTTGCTGTTCATATTCCCTCCTCAGGTTAATTTAAACTATAAATATAAATCAGGAAAATCAATATGCAAAGAAAAGAAAAAGGACTGGGTAAAGGACTGGATGCCTTGATCAAACCCTCTTTCTATGAAGAAACGAGCACCGACAGCGTTCAACTTAGTGTTCAAAAAGTCAAGCCAAATCCTTTTCAGCCCAGAAAAAAATTTACAGAGGAAAGCATCAGCGAACTGGCATCCTCTATCAAAGAAAACGGGGTCCTTCAGCCTATCCTGGTACGCAAAAATGAAAATCAGGAATACGAGATCATTGCCGGAGAAAGAAGGTGGCGGGCAAGCCTTGAAGCCGGCTTAAATACTATCCCGGCTCTCATCAGAGAATATGATAATAATCAGGTTCTTGCAATAGCCCTTATTGAAAACCTGCAGCGTGAGGATCTGAACCCCATGGAACAGGCTTTTGCCTTGCATAGACTGCAGGCTGAACTTGAAATAAACCAGGAAGAACTTGCGGACAAAATCGGAAAAAGCAGATCTCAACTGGCGAATATACTCAGATTAATTAAACTTCCGGAAAAAATCGGCGAAATGGTCGAGGACAGATCATTAAGTCCTGGGCATGCCAGATGTCTTTTGGGGGTCAAGGATGAAAATCTAATGCTGGATATGGCTCAAAAAATAATCGCTAAAAATATGTCAGTCAGGCAGACCGAAGACATGGTGAAAAAAACCATGATGGAAATGGAGAATAAAAAAGCCGAAAAAACTGACAAGGGCGGCTTTGCCAGAGAATTGGAAAACAGGATCAAACAAAAGATCCAGGATAACCTCTACGTCCAGACGCAGGGCAATGAAAAAAAGGGCAGTGTTGTTCTGAAGTACAGAAATGAAGAAGAGCTGCAGTCGCTTTTAAAATACCTGGGAATTGACGGTTATCCATAAGGAAATTTAAAGGAAAATGCAATCCAGAAATCAATTGATATGCAATCTGGACAAAATCCAGGGCAGGCGTTTGCTGGTGATTGGAGATATAATGCTGGACCACTACCAATGGGGGGAGGTGTCCAGAATTTCACCGGAGGCTCCGGTTCCGGTTGTATATGTGGAAAAAGAGACTTACAGCCTGGGCGGTGCTGGAAATGTGGCCAGAAATATTAAAGGCCTGGGCGGAGAACCTGTTTTACTGAGTATTGCCGGAGATGACGAGCAGTGCGGGGAAATAAAAAAGCTGCTGGAAAGAGATGAAATCGAGCATACCATCATCAGCTCAAAAAAAAGAAAAACAACGGTTAAAACCAGGGTAATCGGCAACAGCCAGCAGATTGTCAGGGTGGACAAGGAAAACTGCAACGATCTTGAACCAGGTCTTTTAGAAGAAATCAAGACTCGGATACAAAAGAATATATTTGGAGAGTACATACTGGTATCGGACTACGGGAAAGGAATGATAACCAGGGAGACTCTGGGCGAACTCATGGATTTTAAGGTGGTATTGGATCCAAAAACCAGAAATTTTAAAAAATATAAAAACTTGTTTCTGATGACTCCTAACCAGAAAGAGGCCGAGGAAGGCAGCAATTCGAAAATCAGATCAAACAGGGATATTATCAGCACAGGAAAAAAATTAATGAAAAACAAAAACCTGGAAAACCTGCTTATAACAGTAGGTCCCAGGGGAATGGTCCTGTTCAGGAGCGACAAAGAAATAATACATTTTCCCACAAGTGCCAGAAAAGTCTACGATGTTACGGGTGCCGGGGATACAGTTATTGCAACCATGGGGATCTGTCTACAGGCTGGATACACTTTACAGGATGCATGCATGACCGCTAATTACGCAGCCGGCCTGGTTGTGGGACAGGTAGGTACTGCTGCTGCAGACAAGGAAAACCTGATACAGTCGATAAAAACTATGAATCTGCCTGAGATTTACCGCTGGTAATACTGCACTGGGAAGAGCAGTATCCATCACTGAGAGCGAACATGGCATGGGCGATTCTTTTCTCCTTTTCCTGCCTTTCCGGAGTGAAGGTGCATTCAGGACAATCCTTGTACATGTGCTGTAATTGCTCCCAGGGGGGGATACAATGGTACCCTCGGCAAAGTTCCTTTTTATCTTCAACCCGTACAAGCGAAGCATCCATTGAGTCGGTAACCAGGACAAAAGGCACCGTTGACCCGGGAAAAATTCTGGCGACACTGACATACTGAGTTATGTATGTGGAAACTGCTCCGGGACAGAAACCCAGAATGAGTGCTGGCTGGCCTTCAATGGTGACGACGAAATCCAGGTTTATGGTGTAGTCAACGTCATCTAGTCCAAGAGACATTTTATATCTGGGCTGGATGTTTTGAACAGGATATCCTTTTTCCTCCACCAGGATGCGGGCCAGAGCCTGTCGAATATCTTCATAAGTGGTCATCTGGAGATCCTCGCCGGTGAGATAGTCCTGGATCACCTGGTTAAAGCTTGTTTCGTGCATGGATTAAACCTCATTTGTATTGAAATAAATTAGTTTTTATCCGGGAGCCTTTCTTTCCGGATATTGAAGCTATTGGTTTTCATCTGAAAACCAATTGTAACTGTTCAGCACATTTTGTGTGTACTCTTGTTCTGGCCATCGGTGTCGGGGTCGGTATCGGTATCGGCTTCCGGCTCGGAGAGCCTACAGCTCGGAGAGGGTCGATAGAAAACC
>PWGS01000115.1 GCA_003554505.1 Desulfonatronospira sp.
CCCTGCCTCCAGTCTTGTCCGCAACAGGAGCAGTCTTTTGTTTCTTGAATCCGGCCTTGGACTGTTTTTGATCGGCCACTTCCTGGAACTTGCTGTCGAACTCCACCACCCGCTTGTCTTTCTTCTCCTTTTTCTTCCTGCGTTTCTTCTTGCCTTCCTTGGAGTCGTCATCCGCTGCAGGTGCTCCGGGTACAGCAGCCTTATCCGGAGCAGGCACAGGGGACTCAGGCTTTGCAGTTTCGGGCCTGACCGGGGTGCTGGGTTCGGCTTCGGGCTCTGGTCTGGAAATGATCTTTACCTTGGGTTCTTCAGGAGGGGCTTTCTTTTTTCTGGCTCCTTTTCTGGGGGGCCGGGCAGGCCTGGCTTCTTGGGCCCCGGCTTCCCGGGAAGCATCTTTCCCGGGTGCCGCCTCTTGCTCCTCCCGGGCAGCCGCTGCCGGCTGCTCTGCTGCATCCTGTTTCCGGGTCTGGTCTTCGGCTTCTGTACCCGGTTCCTGAGCCGGTGGCTCCTGAAGGGGCTCCCCGGAAATCTCAGGTTCAGTATCCGCTGGTTCTCCTGGTGCCGGGGCAGTGTCTTCTGCCTGTACTTCTGCTTCCGCTTCGGGTTCAGGCGCTGGCTTGGGCTTTTTCCTTCTTCTGACAATGGCTCCGCTTTTGGCCCTGCTCTGGGTGACACCCTCGTCGCCTCCGCTTTTGTGGCGTTGCCGCACAAGCTCCACCTGCTCCTCTGTCAGGCCGCTCATATGGCTTTTGACAGGGATGCTCAGCTCTCTTAGAAGCCCGATCAGCTCCTTGTTGGAAATCCCCAGTTCCTGGGATACATCTCTTACTCTCATTTTAGTGGTCATTGTCCTTCCCTCTCTTGCACTTATGCCTCCAGCCCCTGAATCTGGCTATTCTGCCGGAGCAGCCCGGGCTTTTGCAGGTGTAAAATCCCCGGCCGGGTTTTTTCTTTCCGGGATCCGGCTGAAGCCCCTGTTCCGGACTGGCGGGGCAGACATAGCGCTCAAGGTCCGCCTTGGGTTTTCTGGCGCGGCAGACTACACAGGTGCGTATTGGAACATGTTTTGTCCCGGCCATGTCTTTGCCCGACAGGGTGTTATTCTTGATCATTTTGCTCCGGTTTCTGTTCCTGGAGAAGGGGCTCTTCTCCGGTCAAGTTCAATTTCTGGGGCCCCAGGAAATTTATGGCCCCCTTCAGGCTTTCCAGGTTCTCATCGCTCAAGTCCAGCCTTTCTTTGAGCTCTTCGTCAGTGGACTGAACCAGGCTGTCCAGACTGTCATAACCCTCGCGGTTGAATTCGCTGATGGAGATGCCGGCGGCGCTGGCCAGCTGCTCCATTATCTGGTGGTGCTCGTAGACTTCATTGTATCTGGATTCGGTGTATACGTCGATTTTCCATCCCAGCAGGCTGGAAGCAAGCTTGACGTTCTGGCCCTTCTGCCCGATGGCCGGGGTGAGCTGATCATCGGGGACAACCACTTCCAGGGATTTTTCATCCTCGTCCACGGTGATCCTGGTGATCCGGGCCGGGGACAGGGCGTTGGCCGCGTAGGTGGCGATATCCGGGCTCCAGATGACGATATCTATGCGCTCGCCCTTGAGCTCCTGGACTATGTTGTGGATGCGCGAACCCTTGACTCCCACGCAGGCGCCCACCGGGTCCACGTCCAGGTCCTTGGTCATTACTCCCCCCTTGGCCCTCTTGCCGGGGTCCCGGACCACGTTCATGATCTTGATGGTGCCGTCGGATATCTCCGGAACCTCACGCTTGAACAGGTTCACGAGGTATTCCGGGTGGGACCTGGAGACAATAATCTGTGGAGTCCGGCTCTCGCGACGTACGTCGATGATATAGGCCTCCACCCGGTCCCCCCGGTGGAACCTCTCCTTGGGAATCTGTTCGTCTCTGGGGAGCAGGGCCTCGGTGCGGCCCAGGTTTATAATCCAGCCGGCCCGGTCCCTGCGCTGGATGATGCCGCTTATGATTTCACCCACGCGGTCCTTGTATTCCTCGTAGATGATCTCCTGTTCGGCATCGCGCATCTTCTGCATGAGGACCTGCTTGGCGGACTGGGCGGCAATGCGCCCCAGGTCCTTGACATTGAGGGTAAAGCCAAGCTCATCTTCCAGCTGGACGTTGGGGTCGTGTTCTTTGGCATCTTCCAGCAGGATCTCGTTGTTGGGATCTCCTATCTCGTCCACCACCACCTTGAACTGGTAAACCTCGATTTCCCCGTTGTCTTCGTTGAAGTTGACCTCGATATCCAGGTTGCTTCCGTACTTTTTGTAGACCGAGGAGCGCACGGCCTCTTCCAGGGTATCCACCAGCATGTCCCTGTCAATGCCCTTGTCCTTGCTGATCTGGTCTATGATTTTTTTTAGTTCCAGGCTCATACGGCCTTCCTCCATTATACTAAATATCCAAAAATAACAATCAAATACAGACTATTCCACCAGCCTGGCTCTGTCTATCTCGTCCCATTGAAAACTCCAGGTGCAGTCCGGAGAAGTCTGGATGCTGATGGTCTCGTTTTCCGCCCCCTGCAGGGTGCCGGTAAAGTTTTTGCGTCCGCCTCTCGGCTCTTTCAGGGTTATCTTTACTTTCCGCCCTGTATATCCACTCATCTGCTCCGGGCGGAAAAATCTGCGGTTAAGCCCCGGAGAGGACACTTCCAGGTTATAGGAGCCGGGAATCAGATCCTCCACATCCAGGGCCACGCTCAGTTGCCTGCTGAGGTCCACGCACTGGTCTATGCTCACTCCATCCGGCGAATCCACGAAGACCCTGAGTACGCCTCTTTGCTTCCCGGTGCCCGGAACAAAATCCATGCCCCAGGGCTCCAGGCCCATGAGCCTGCAGTTGGTCTGGACCAGTTCTTCAACCTGCTTTTTTATTTCCTGATAGTCCATAGCAAAAAAATCGATTCCCGGGCTCTAATTGTTTGTATCCGACAAAACCATTATCATAATGATCAGTTGAAGCTTCTGGACAAATAAGACCGCTTCTAAATCTTCTCTCCTCCTTGGACTAAGGAGGGGCCGGGGGTGGTTGACAACCAGCTCCCTTATTTTAATGCACGAATCAAAAAAAAAGTGGACCAAGAGGTCCACCCCAATACAAACGCAAATACGTCGGATTCAGCCTGGAGTGGAGCGGGTGACGGGGGTCGAACCCGCGACACCAAGCTTGGGAAGCTTGTACTCTACCAGCTGAGCTACACCCGCTCGAAACACCCTGTTACATGGATAATCTTGGCCCAAATGTCAAGGGGTATGAGCAAATAAGAGTCAATTAATTCGTCTTGCCCGGGAATAAGTTTAAGGTTAGGCTGGTAACCGACAAAAAACAGGCTGGTGCCTGTAACAAAAAAACAAGGAGCAACTATGTATCCCCTGGTGCTGCTGCGGCATGGAGAAAGCCAGTGGAACCTGCAGAACCGCTTCACCGGATGGACGGACGTGGATCTGACCCCGCAGGGCGTGGAGCAGGCTGAAAAAGCAGGGGAACTTCTGCAGGAGGAAGGGCTTTCTTTTGATGTGGCCCATACCTCGGTTCTAAAAAGGGCCGTTCGCACCTTGTGGCTGGTGCTGGACCGCATGGATCTCATGTGGATCCCGGTGCAGCGTTCCTGGAGGCTTAATGAACGCCATTACGGAGCCCTGCAGGGGCTGGACAAGTCCGAGACCGCGGCCAGATACGGTGATGACCAGGTGCTCAAGTGGCGCAGAAGCTATGATCTGCCTCCGCCGGCCCTGGACCACGACGACCAGCGCCACCCCCGCTTTGATCCGCGCTACCGGGGACTGGATCCCAGGGTACTGCCCGCTGCTGAATGCCTCAAGGACACGGTCAGGCGTTTTCTGCCCTACTGGAACGACTACCTGGCTCCGCAGATACTTGCCGGCAAAAGGCTCATTGTGGCCGCTCACGGCAACAGCCTGCGGGCCCTGGTCAAATACTTGGATCGTATCTCGGATGAAAAGATATTAAAGCTGAACATCCCTACCGGCGTGCCCCTGGTATACCGCCTGAAAGAGGACCTGACCCCCATTGAAAGCAGGTACCTGGGCGATCCCGAGGAAATACAGGCAGCCATCGCAGCCACTGCAGGACAGGGCAAGGCCCGGTGATCTTTTATGCTTAAAAAAATCAAGCTCTTTCTGCAATCGGATATCTGGCGCCTGGACATCCAGGAACTGCCCCGGGCAAAGGCCTTCATGGTCCACCCCCTGCGGGTTTTTCTGGCGGCCCTGCATGGATTCAGCCGCAACGACTGCTCCATGCGGGCCTCCTCCCTGACTTATTATACCCTTCTGTCCATCGTGCCGGTGATGGCCCTGGCCTTCGGCATAGCCAAGGGTTTCGGCCTGGATGACATGCTCCAGGCTCAGCTGGAGCAGTACCTCGGGGCGCACGAGGAGATCTTTGATGAAGTGGTGCAGTTTTCCTACTCCATGCTGGAGGTTACCCGGGGCGGTGTGATTGCCGGTGTGGGTTTTTTGTTTCTTCTGTGGGCAGTGATCAAGGTACTGGACCACATTGAGCTTTCCTTCAATGCCGTCTGGGGGGTGCAGGAAGGCAGAAGCTGGGTGCGCAAATTTACCGAATTCCTTTCGGTCATTGTCCTGGGTCCGATCCTGGTCATCCTCTCCGGCAGCCTGACCGTTTTTCTTACCACGGAAATCTACAAGTACCTGGCTGACGGGTGGCTGGCCCTGGTGGGGGACCTTCTGCAGTGGGGGGTCCAGTTTACTCCATACGTGATCATCTGGCTGCTGTTCACCTTTCTTTTCATGGCCATGCCCAATACCAGGGGGAATTTCAAGGCCGCCCTCATCGCAGGCATCATTTCCGGGACCATGTTTCAGCTTCTGCAGTGGGGGTACGTAAATTTTCAGGTGGGAGTGGTCAGGTACAACGCCATTTACGGCAGCTTTGCAGCCCTGCCGCTGTTTCTGGTGTGGCTGCAGCTCAGCTGGATGATCGTGCTTCTGGGTGCGGAGCTTTCCTATGCTTACCAGAACGTCCGCCGCTTCATCTATTCCGCCGAGGTCGAAGATATAAGTCCCGGCTACAAGGAAAAAGTAAGCCTTTTGGTAATGCACCTGATCATAAAGAGATTCATTGCTGACAAGGGAGGGGTGAGCAGGGAGGAGGTCGGCGAGGAATTGAAGCTGCCGGTCACCCTGGTGAACCAGGTTTTGAAGGAGCTTTACCGGGCCGGACTGGCGGTCCGGGTGGAAGTGCCGGGAGGCGAGGCCTTCAAGTACCAGCCCGGAAAGGATGTAAATCGCATGAGCATAGCCTTTGTGCTCAAGACACTCAAGGATGCCGGCAGTTCAGATGTGCCTGTGGTGCACAACCTGGCCTGGGACAGGATCAGTTCCGCCCTGGAAAGCTTTGAAGAAACAATAAAGCACTCGCCGGACAATGTCCTGCTCAAGGATATCGGGTCTTAGAAGACGCGCCTGCAAAAAGTCCTTTTTGCAGGCGCAGATGACAGAGGACAGAAGACGGATGACCACGCTAAGAGGCGTGGCAGGCAGAAAAATCAAAGAGTTGCACCTATTGTTTTAAAGACTGAAACCAGCTTTTTGACTTTTGCAGTTATCTTTTGACAAGCGCAGGTCCGGGTATCAGCTGTAAAAATGAGTTTGTCTGCGGTGTCTGTTCAGCTGCTTACTTCTTGTTGCCGTTTTTAAAGGTACACAGGAATTTTTTTTCCGCTTCAGATGTCCCTATCAGGATAAGCTCGTCTCCCTCCTCCAGGGACGTATCCGGTTCGGGATTGATGATGGTCCCCCTGACCGGTGAGTCTATGGCGATTACATTGCACCCGGATTTCATGCGGATATCGCTTTGCCCCAGAGTCTTTTGGTGCAGGTTTCCGGTTACTTTTTCCCTGAATATATCCAGCCCCTCGGCCACCATGAGCACGTTGTCCCCCTTTATGTAGTTGATGACCGAATTTGCTCCCATGGAAGCATAGGACATGACCAGGTCCGCCCCGGCCTGGTGCAGCTTGGAGATGCTTCTGTCCCTGGTGGCCCTGGAGATTATCTGCATCTTGGGGCGCAGCTTGCGGCAGTAGATGGTCAGATAGATGTTCAGGTCATCGTTGTTGGTGGTGATGATGATGGAAGGGGCCTTGTCTATCCCGGCCCGCTTCAGGGTATGAAAATCCGCGGCATTGCCGTGCACGTACTTTTCCTTGCCGGCCACAATGCGTGAGCTTTTTTCCACTATACGGTAATCGATGTCGCTTTCCGCCAAAGTCGCTGCAGCGGCCCTGCCCACCCGGCCTCCGCCCAGAATGAGCACCGGGGCGAAGGAGAGGTTGTAGATGCCGTATATCTCGTCGTACTTTTCCAGCTGCTCCCGGGATCCGGCCAGTACCAGCACGGTATTGGAACCGATGCGCATGTCCGGGTGGGGGATCTTGAAGCTGCCCCTCTCCCAGATGCCCACCACGTTGACCCCGGTTGTCTCCCTGAGGTTGCTTTCTATGATTTTTTTGCCCTCAAGGGGGGTGCGCATGACCGGTGTTTCTGCGATGAGCAGGTCTCCGAACCTGCCGATGACGTTGGCGTGCATGCTTACCCCAAGCACCCGCCTGGCCAGGGCCTGTCCCAGCATAACAGGGAACTGGTGCACCTGGCTGGCCCCGGCCATCTCCAGTATATCCACGGATTCCATGCTTTCCGCGGTGGCGATGACCTGAGTGCTTGAACTCAGCTCGCGCAGGGTGAACACGGCGTTGGTGTTGGTGTGGTCGTCGTTGTTGAACAGGACCAGCTCGGCCTTGTCCGCCCGGGACTTGCGGTAGGTGTTCAGGTCGTCGAGGTCGCCCAGCATTACTTTGTAGCCCTGATCATGCAGTTCCAGGGCCCTTTGCTGATCCGGCACCAGAATGCAGTGGCGGTAGCTGTACTGTTTGAGTTTGTCCACCAGGTTGGCGATCATGGGGTCGAAGTTGCTTATCAGAACATGTCCGGCGGTCTTTTCCGGCAGCTCCCTGGGTGTCCTGGCCTTGTTGTGGGCCTCCAGCCAGGGCGCATAGAAAAAGCGGATGAATGTAAACGGGAGCATGACCAGCAGGAAGATAACTCCGGAAAGCAGAACCAGCACGGAAAACATGCGTCCCAGGTCCGTATGGAAGGTGATGTCCCCGTACCCCAGAGTGCTCATGGTCACTGCGGTCCAGTACAGTCCGTCCAGTATGGTGTGCTCCTGGCCCTCAATAAGCATGAGCCCGTGGAAGGCCAGGGTATACAGGAGCATCATGGCCAGAAGTACCAGGATAAACTTCAGAAGGGCCAGGATATTGTTTTTGGCTGTTTTGTCCTCAAAAAAGTAGGCAACAATGGATGGCAAAAATTTCATAAGG
>PWGS01000098.1 GCA_003554505.1 Desulfonatronospira sp.
CGGTATCGGCTTCCGGCTCGGAGAGCCTACAGCTCGGAGAGGGTCGATAGAAAACCGAAAGCCAAAGTTGCGTGGGGCCTTCCCCAACAGCTTCGATACCGATCCCGATTCCGATACCGACACCGACAAAACCAGTTATCATGGTGAACAGTTACGATAAATTAATTCAAAGTTTGCTGCTGGTTCAGGCAGTTTTTCCCGGGAGGGAGAATCTATGGGCAAAAAGATAATTATTTCAGTTGGTCTGGTGCTGGCATTACTGGGTGCTGCAGGGCTGGTGTGGTATTATCAGTTCCCCGAGCCCCCGGTGGAGCCTGATGATCCTGATGTCACCCTTCACCCGGTGGAAAAACCGGATGAGCCGGTGGAAGTCACCAGCCTGGACCCTCTGCAGGAATACCTGGAAAGAGACCCTGAGGACCCGGAAGGACTTCCCGATGACGAGGTGATTACAGACAGATTTATCAGGGACCTGGCAAATCTGATATTCAGGAATTATCATCCGGCAGAGGATCCCGGAAAAGAAGGGAGCTTCACTCTCAGCTTCAAGGAGCTGAACATGCATTATGCAACCGAGCTTACTGGTCTTAGCTATCAGGAGCAGGAAGTGTTGCAGGCCAGGGAGGAGATCCTGGGACACCTGCTTCAGCCGGAAGTCATCGACCTGGTTGTCCGGCGCTATGGTCCGGAACTCTTTGACAGGCTGGTGCACCTTGCTGAAACTGAGCCCAGAGAGGGGCACACCCCCCAGGGGCTGCAGGAAAGATTGCTTGAGAGCAGAGAAACGGCGGAGATGCTTGATATTGTGGCCCGGCGCCTGGAGCAGCTTGCCCATGTTTTTTCCAGGACAGCCAGGGAAGAACCGGTGCTTAAACGTATGCGCGAATACCTGGATACCGTGGAGGAGCTTAACTCAGTATATTTTGAATACTGGCAGCTGGACGAATCCCATGATGAGAGAAGAAGCGAGCTGGCTTCCAGAATCAAGCAGCTTATCATGCAAAGGGAGAACATCAGGGGCAAGATAGTGAATCGGGTCTCAACGCCGGAAATAGCTGAAGCCGGCCATGATGTGCTCTACGAAGTCCAGTGGATCTTTAGAAGGGTGGAAAAGGGAGGCTTTTCCAGGGATTCCATCCAGGCCATGGCCCAGGCCGGGGAAGACCTTGCCCGCATGGCCAGGGACAAAGCGGATGAGCTGGTGGAGGAGTGAGTGTCAGGCGTTGCCGTCTGGATTTAATTTCATGAAATCCATGAGAGGGCGGATCAGGTCCTTCAAGGGACGGCCGAAGTAGAAGAGTATGTCCTCTTCATGAGCCCCGGTTTTTTCCTGAAAGTTTTGCCGAAAGGAATCGTCGAAAGCCAGGAGCCGGTTTATATCCTCACGGGCTGTTCCCGGAGCGTTTGTTTCCTGCTGCAGCATGCTATAAAGTTCTGTAACCGGGCATTTCTCTTCGTGTATGGAGATGAGTTCATCCATGGCCGAGCCCCGGGGAAAAATGTCCGCTCTGGTGAGGCGGTTTTTCTGGTAGCAGTTAATCAGGGGTTCTGGATTCCAGCATTCCAGGATACTGCACTCCATGGGCCTGTAACCATATATATTGCAATGATTGGACTGCTGATCCAGGAAGACACATCCCACATGACCGGCAGTTGCTGACTTTATTTTGATCATTTCCCCGGCCAGGAGAACAGGACTGCCCATTACATTGTCCATGGCCGGCTCTCCCCTGCGAAACAGAAGCAGGTTTTTGCGCTCCAGCCTTTTTCCGGTGATAAGGGCCAGGTCTGCCTGGTGCAGAGCCGGGCTGTTTTTGCGGCAGCAGTCACCGCATTTGATGCATTTGGTCCGGGTATGTTCGCTTTTGTTGCCGTATTCCATGGCTTTGACCATTATCCGTTATGATCACGGATTGTCAAATTGTATATAACCAACATCAACCATATCTTAGGATGAGCAAATGATCAGGAAAATTCTCTTTTCCCTGCTGCTGATTTTTTTCTGGGCTATGCCGGTTTATGCCCTGGATGTACTGGCCCCCTCTGAAGTCGGTCGTGGTGAACCATTCTGGGTGGATATGAGGTCTGATGAAAGGCCGCTGGGCATAAAGGTCGGGTGGATGGACAGGGAGTTTGCAGTCCCTGTGGAACTGCCCGGTGGGCAAAGGGTGCTTCTGGGAGCCGGGCTGGATAAAAAGGGAGAGCATGAGCTGAGAATGATTTTTTACTGGGATGAAGAAAGTCAGGAAAAGACCTTCAACATAACTGTAAAGGACAAGGATTACCCGGAGCAGCACCTGAGCCTGCCCGAGGAGATGGTAACCCCTCCGCAGGAAGTCCATGAGCGCATTGCCCGGGACAGAGAGCAGATCCGTTCCGCCCTGGGCACCCTGACCACGGACAGGTACTGGGAAGAAGATTTTAGAGAGCCTGTTCCGGGGGACGTAAGTTCTCCCTTCGGTGTACAGAGGTTTTTAAACGGCCAGCCCAGGTCTGCGCACCAGGGGGTGGATTTGAGGGGACCTGAAGGAACACCGGTGAAGGCAATAGCCAGGGGGCGCGTAGTTTTGACCGGGGACTTCTATTACGGAGGAAAGACGGTCATTCTGGATCACGGCCAGGGCATACATTCTCTTTACATGCATCTGAGCAGCATTGATGTCCGGGAGGATGTCTTTGTGTCCCAGGGGGAGACAGTGGGAGAAGTGGGCATGACCGGCAGGGCCACCGGACCTCATTTACATCTCGGAGTCTATGTTCTGGGGGATGCTGTGGATCCCATGTATCTTCTGGACAGATAGTTTGTTATCAGCCGATACCGGGAAAAAATGTCATCATGGGGGGTATCCCCCCTTGCTCCTTAATCCTTTAATCCATAATCCTTCTTCGATACCGCTCCCGGTAACGAGGCCGACACAGATAACAGCCCTGCCATGTTGAAAAATCAAGACCTATTTTTCGTGGGAGGAATCAAGTATCAGACGGTCCATGATGAGGCCGTAAAATTCGCCTGAGGACCCGGATGCGTAACGCCAGCCCAGGTGCGTGAGGCAGGACAGGCACACCGCGACCTGCCAGGTAAACCCCGGAAACCAGGAGAACTCAGCCGTGCTCGGTCCGGTTCCCAGGCAGTTTACTGCCCAGGAAAAGCAGCCCACTTCAAACACAAGCCCGTGCGGGTTTACAAAAACGTGCCTCTGGCTGCCGTTGACACTGATGCCCGCGTCCTGGCTGGTTATTCTGCTCAGGCAGCCGCAGCACAGCAGGTCGGATCTTCCCTTGAAACCCCGGGGGCCTTCCAAGGAGGGCGTGCCCGGGCTGAAGTCCTTTCCCGGTTTTTCCTTCAATACATGATACATGTCCAGTTCTCCATGATTAAACTTTCTTTTAAATGCTTGAGCCCTGCATGTCAATTTGACCATCTCTTGACAGGCAGCATTGAATGGGTTCAAAAGGAAATTTCCGGATGCGCCTGGGGGGGATGAGTGGTTTGCAGGCGCATCCGGCAGCGCCCCGGAAAACAAACAGCTGTGCTGTTTGATTTACTGGGTTGAGCCTGTGTCTGGTTTTTGCGGACAACTCTTTCTGGTGGTGTACAAAGCTCGGAATGCAGGCTGCTTGGCAATAAACTCTGAGCCGGTTGTACATCCGGGGACAACTTTATAAACCTTCTAAACAAATGGATGAAGCTATGCCAAGGATGACGGTGCCGGAAGTGTTAAAGGCCAAGGGACAGAGAAAACTGACCATGCTTACCTCATATGAAAGTGCCTTGGCCAGGTTTGTGGATCAGGGAGGGATCGACATGATTCTGGTGGGGGACTCCCTGGCCATGGTGGTGCTGGGGCATGAGGATACCCTTTCCGTGACCATGGATGAGATGGTTCACCACACCAAGGCTGTGACCAGAGTTGCCGGTCACTCCCTGGTGGTTGCGGATATGCCCTTCATGTCCTATCAGGTCAATGTGGAAGATGCGTTGATCAATGCCGGGCGCATGCTCAAAGAGGGACGGGCCGGAGCGGTGAAGGTTGAAGGCGGAGACAGCATTCTGCCTCAGATTCAGGGCATGGTCAAAGCCGGGATACCGGTCATGGGTCATCTGGGACTGACACCTCAGAGTATTGCCCATTTTGGGGGATTTAAGGTCCAGGGACGCGGCGAGGCCGGGGATAAAATTGTGCAGGAGGCGCGTAAGCTGGAGGAAGCAGGCTGCTTCAGCATAGTACTGGAGGCTGTGCCGCCGGGGCTTGCCTCAAGGATAACTTCAAGCCTGAACATACCCACCATCGGCATAGGCGCCGGGCCGGAATGCGACGGTCAGGTGCTGGGGATAAACGATCTGCTGGGAATGAGCACCGGAGCGGGACCTCGCTTTGTCAAGAAGTATGCTGATCTGGCCGGAGTTATTTCCGAGGCGGTTGAGCGTTACCGCAGGGAGGGTCAAAACGGTGAATTTCCGGATGAAAGACATTGCTACAAGGACAGCTGAGGAATTTCCATCCGGAAACGGTCCTTTGTAAAGAAAGATTTTCCGGATGGAAAAGAGATAAGCCATGAGAATTCTCCTGCAGAGGACAAGGTGGGCCAGGGTCGAGGCGCTGGTGGACGGAGAGGCCAGGGTGGTGCAGGTTGGCAGGGGCCTCACCGGGCTGGCGGGATTTTTCCGTGAGGATTCAAAGCTTCCTGGGAGCAGGGTCTGGGAGACCATGGCCGGAAAGCTTCTCAACCTGAGGATATTTCCGGATGAAAATCAGCGCATGAATCTGAGTCTGGCGGATATCCGGGGGGATTTGCTGCTGGTGCCTCAGTTCACCCTGTATGCTGACTGCCGTAAGGGGCGAAGACCCGGATTTGCGGATTCCCTGCCGGGAGAGGCTGCTTCAGAACTTTTCAGGTCTTTTGTGGAACTGATGGAGCATTCCTGGGACAAGGTGTATACAGGTTTTTTCGGTGCGGACATGGACGTAGAGCTGTGCAACTGGGGGCCGGTGACCATAATGCTGGACAGCCGGGATCTTGAATAAACCTGACAGTTAGGCCCACCTGGACAGGGACAGGCTTGTCCGTAACTGCTATGGGGCGGATCTATTACCAATAAACCAATTTCTTCGGATTGAATGAGAAAAGTAAAGTTGCTCATTGCAGAAGATTCCGGCATCAACCGGAACTTTCTGGTACGTCTCCTGGGCGAAGAGTTTGAAATAGAGGAGAGCTGCGACGGAGAGGAGGCGGTGGAAAAGTTTCCCGCCTTTGCTCCGGACATAGTTCTTTTGGACATCCATATGCCGGTTATGGACGGCCTGGAGGTGATCAGGCATATCCGCAACTCTTCGGTGGAACGGGATGTTTTTATCCTGGTGCTCACGGGTGAGGAGTCCACAGAAGTCAAGGTGGAGGCCCTGAACCAGGGGGCGAACGATTTCGTGTTGAAGCCCTTTGTTCGCGAGGAACTGCAAGCCAGGGTCAGGGTGGCCAAGAGACAGGTGCTTATTCTGGAAGAGCTGCGCCGGGCCTATTCTGTCATCTCCTCGGAAATGGACATGGTGGCTGATCTGCAGACCAGGCTGCTGCCCCGGGGAGGGTTTGAGTTTCCCGGGATTGACCTGGACTGGATGTATCTGCCTTCAGGCCGGGCCAGCGGGGATTATTATGATTTTTTTCCGGTGGGTCCGGACACGCTGCGTTTCGTGGTGGCTGACGTTTCCGGGCACGGAGCCAGAGCCGCATTTATCATGAACACTGTGCGGGCGATTTTCCGCATGTCCTGGCGCAACTACTTTCCCCTGGAGCAGGTGGTGTCTTTCGTGAACGACGATCTGTGCCAGATTGTGGGAGGGGAGGCTGACTTTGTCACCCTGATGGCTTGTGATCTGGACTTGAGCACGAGAACGCTTTCGTATATCAATGCCGGGCATTGCCCGGGGTTCTTTCTGGCCGACCGGGAGCTAATGCACGAAGTGAGTCCAAACTGCAGGCCCCTGGGGATTTTTTCTCTGAACATATCCGCAGGGGAAATTTCTTTTAAAAACAGTCTCAAGGCTTTTTTGTATACAGACGGTTTTTACGAGTGGGAGCTGGCCCCGGGGGATATCCTGGGGCTGGACAGGTTTCGCCACGAGGTGCAGCAGATGATTCTTCAAGACGGTTTTGATCTACGGGGTCTCAAGGACAGGCTGGAGCGTATAGGGGGACACGTGGTCCGGTTCAGGGATGACCTCACCGCCCTGTGGATCAGGACAAATCTTTAAGATGGGCGGAGGTTTTCATGCTGCAGCTGATCCTCAATGATACTGTTACGCCCTGCCGGGCCAGAATGATTGTCCGGGCGGTAAAGTCTTTTCTGGATACCTTTGTAACCTCCGAGGTTCTGTTTGATATTGAGCTGGTCCTGACCGAATCCTGCAACAACGCCGCTCTGCATGCTTACCAGGGTCTGCCCGGAGAGCTTGAAATAAAGCTGGATATAGTGGAGAATCAGCAGGTTGGTTTGCAGGTAAGGGACTGGGGCAGGGAGTTTCAATGCCCGTGGAATCTGCCGGAGACTTTCGAGGAGTCCGGCCGGGGTATTTACATAATGCGCCAGGTGATGCATACCTTTGATTATACCCGTGAAAACGACAGTAACGTGTTTACTTTTACTAAGAAAGTCGAGCCGGAGCAATGGAAAGAGTGCAAGTAGAGGAAAAAGGACACATCCTCGTCGTGGACATCTCTCAGGAAATGACCATGGAGGTGGTGGATGATCTCAAAAAAGATTTTGAAGATTTTTTCAGCCGATCATGGCAGGGGCTGGCCCTGGATCTTTCAGGGGGGTGCTTTATGGACAGCGCTGGAATCGGTTTTGTCACAGCTTTGAACAACCGCTGCCTGCAGGAAGGTCGTACATTCTGTCTGCTCAACCCTTCAGAGCAGGTCATCAAGACTCTGAAGCTGGGGAATCTCTGGGACCTGTTCCAAGCGCATCAATCACTGTATGAAATATCCAGACTGTACCCCGCAGAGTAAAAGCAGTTAGTTTTTATCCGGAAACGTTTCTTTTTGGGTGACTATTCATCAAGTTTTGTATCTGCTCATACTCTGGTAATCGGTATCGAGGTCGGTATCGGCTTCCGGCTTGAAGAGCCTACAGCTCGGAGAAGGTCGAAAAAATCGAAAGTGTGGGACGACCCCAACATTTTCGATGCCGATACCGATACCGATCCCGACAAAAGCATTGTCATGATGAACAGTTACCCTGATTTTTCTTTTTCCGCCTTTCAGCTTATCTGGGGATGAACCGCTGCAGCATATCCCTGGCTCCGTTGTTCTGCTCATCCCGGTCTTCAGGGTCCACCTGGTCCATGAGCTGCTGCAGCAG
>PWGS01000184.1 GCA_003554505.1 Desulfonatronospira sp.
CGATGGAGAAAATCATGCCCAGATACATTTTTCTTTTCTGCATTCTGTTTCTTCTGGCGGGATGTACGCATATGAGCGTCAAGCACCTGAGCTCCAATCCTGTAAGCTTCGACCAGGAGGAAGAACTGCAGATGCGCTACTGGGATTTTTCCTACGTAAACCAGGTGAAAAATGATCACTATCTGATCCACGGCACCGCTTATCCCAGGCAGGAGAATCTTCCCGGTTGGGGCAAGTGGATGCACAACCTGTGGATAACCGCTTATTTAAGCGATGACGAAGGCCGGGTGCTGGCCAGAGACCTCAAGGTGTATCCCACTCAGGAACTGGATCCGGAAAAAGGGGTGCCCCTGGAGTTCAGGGTCAAGCCGGAGAAGATGCCCGGGTCAGAGAAAATATATATCACCTTCGGGTATCGCATGCAGCTGACCGAGGACCGCTATACCGACCCTTCCTCGCAAAGACCTCTCACCGGGGAAAAGAGTGTGTTCTTTGCAAGCGAAAAGGCCCTGGCCAGATGATGTCCATTATATACTGCCAGACCCGATTTGCCGGCAGTTGATATTGATGTAATCCCCAACATTTTCCAAGAGGCGGACGATGACCCAGGAAGAAGATTTTTTGCATCAGGAGCATCTGTGCATACTGGAAGAGGTGGAAAAAGGCTTCAACATTGGTATAATCGGTACAGGGACCGGGTTTGAATCCATCCTGGACCTGACCCGCAACCCTGATCTGGAAGAATTTTTCCCCAAGCTCAACCTGGTTGCACTTTCACAGCCCTACTCCAGGGACAGACGCCTGCTGAAAGCCCTGGACATGGGGGTGCAGCTCTACGAATCCCACCAGGAGATGCTCAAATCCCACCCGGAAATCAACCTGATCATTGAGCTTACTGACAAGCAGCACATGGTAAAAAAGCTGCGCAAGAGCCTGCCGCCGAATATCTCCATGGTGGATCACAATGCCGCCACCTTTCTGTGCGGGATGCTCATCATGGCCGAGGTGAGCACCAAGTGCAGGCTGAACCTGAACCAGCAGCGTGCACTTTTCGAAGCGGTCACGGACCAGATCCAGGATGATATGCTGCTGCTGGATAAAAGCGGGATTATTCAGGACGTGAACATGAACGTCATTAAAAGGATGGACAGGAAGAAGGAGGAGATCACAGGCAGGTACTGCTGGGAGATCTTTGCCTGTGCCGATGGTAATTCCGGACCAAGGTTCAGCAGCAGCGAATGTCCTTTCCGCAAGACTCTGGAAGAAGGCCGGCCGGCAGAGGCCATGCAGACCTGGGTGGATGAACAGGGCCGGGCACATTACTTCAGGATCTATACATACCCTGTCTTCGATGCAGCAGGGCAGCTGTCCAGGGTGGTGGAGATGCGCCGGGATATAACCGTGCGCACAGAGATGGAAAAGCGTCTGCAGCAATCGGAAAAGCTTGCAGTCATTGGTGAGCTGTCCACTTATATTGCTCACGAAATCAGAAATCCCCTTTTTGCCATAGGAGGCTTTGCCAACGCAGTGCTTAGAAACCCTGACCTGGACGCAGTTTCCAGGGACAAGGTGAACATAATCCTGCAGGAATCCAAGCGCCTGGACAAGATACTAAAAAGTATCATCAATTTTGCCAGGCCTACCGAGCCGCAGGAGAAGGAAATAAGCGTAAACGAGGTCCTTGAGGATATCATGCACCTGTTCAATCTGACCTGTGAAGAACAGGGTATACATGTGGATGCCCGCCTGGACCCTGCTCTGGCCAATGCCAAGGGAGATCCGGAACTGCTTAAGCAATGTCTCATCAACTTGATCAAGAATGCCCTGGAAGCCATGCCAGAGGGCGGTACATTGAAGCTGGAGACTTTTGTGGAGTGGGAGTTCGTGGTGATTGAGGTGAGCGATACAGGAAAGGGGATTCCCAAGGTGATCCGGGACAAGATCTTTAACCCCTTCTATTCCACCAAGGAGAATTCGGGAGCAGGTCTGGGCCTGGCCATGACCAAGAAGATCATGGACGACATGGGAGGCAGCATCGATCTGTTAACCCAGGAAGGAAAAGGGACCAGCATCACCGTCCGCCTGCCAATGTTTCCGGCCATGCCCGAGGATATGGAATAGCCTGTCATGCGCAGGGTACTTGCCCGGCGGTTGCCGGAAGATGTCCGATGATAATCCAGGGAGTTGAAAATGCCTGCAAAGATGATGAAGTTTTTGATCTGCCTGGCCATGCTGGCGGTAATGTGTCTTCCGGCAGCCTCCCAGGCCCAGGCTTCTCCCCGGGAGGTGCTGTTTTTTCCTGATGCCGCCCGGGTATGGGATGCAGGGGAATTTGAGGTTCAAGGTAAAAACGGCCGGACAGCGGTGAGGCTGGAGCTCCCGGCTCAGGTTGATCCTTCCACGCTGCTTGTGCGCCCGGAAGACCCGGAACAGTTTTCGATTGCAGATGTGCAGTGGGACAGGACAGACCCGGAAGATGCAGAGCGGGTCAGGGATCTTCGCCGAAAAATCCGGGAGCACGAAAGCGGCAAACAGAAGCAGGAAGCTGTCCTGAAGGCTTTTGAAGCCAGGATAGCCTTCTGGGAGTCCCGCAGGGACCACCATGAGGAAGCAGACCGGATGGAACAGGCGGCTGCCAAGATTTTTGACGCTCTAAAGCTTGCTTACCTGGAGAAGTCCAAGGCAGGGGATGAACTGGAGGAGATTGAAAAAAGAATCCAGGAGCTCCGGGACAGGCTGAGGGAAATCACTGGAGCCGAGCACAGGACCTGGGAAGTGCTTGTGTTTCTGGAAGGTGCAGATACTTCAGGAAATGCAGGTATAGCCTTCAACTACATCCTGTCCGGGTGCGGATGGGAGCCTGAATACCGGCTGCAGGCGGATTCCGCCGAGGGCGGGGTGCAGTTCACATGGGAGGCCAGGGTCTGGCAGAGCAGCGGCCATGACTGGAAGAACACCCGTATCAGCCTGGCCACCCTGCAGCCGCAGATTGATCTGGATCCTCCCGTCATTCCGGACTGGATTGTCCGTCCGGTGCCGAAAACAGGTTTTCCCGGCCCCAGGGATGTCAGGATGGCGGTGATGGAGACTGCCGCAGACGAAGCCCCGGTTCAGGAGCGCCGGGGACAGTTCTCCGTCTGGCATCTGGGAGAGCAGGACCTGGCAGCCGGGGAAAGGCCCAGGATAAGAATCCAGGAGGAGGCCTGGCCTGCGGACTTTGTCCGCCTGCTGCGTCCCAGCAGAAGCGACAGGGCGTTTTTACGGGCACGGTTGGAGCTTGATGAAGTGCAGAATATTCCCCGGGGCAAGGCCATGTTTTATCATGACCAGGCCATGATCGGACGCCGGGACTTCAGTTTTACCGGAACTGAGAAAACACTTTATTTCGGCGAGGATCCCTTTGTTACCGGGGAGACCGTCACTAAAGCCAGTGCATCAGGCACCAGGGGGATTATCCGGGAGCGCCAGACCTATAGATGGCATTTCCTGGTGAATGTGCACAACCATCACGATCACGCCGTGCGCATCAGACTGGAGGAACCAAGACCGGTTCTCGGTGACGACGATATGCAGGCTTCCTTTGACCTTACTCCTGAACCGGACAGGAAAACAGAATCTCTTTTCCTCTGGGAAATGGACCTGGACGGGGGAGAAAAGCGCGAGGTGGATCTGCAGATGAAGATACAGGCTCCGGGAGACATGGATGTGGACTGGGGCTGGAGAAGCAGGTAGCTGTACCGGTATCAATTGTTACCTTCTTTACTGTGCCTGAAGAACATGTCCAGGCATAAAACGCTCAGGGCGGCTGTTTCCCAGCGCAGTACCCTGGGGCCCAGGGCGGCGGGCTTGAAGCCGGCCTGCATAAGTGCCCGGATCTCGTCTTCTGTAAGCCCTCCTTCCGGGCCGATGACCACCATCCTGTCCAGCCCGCTGCTTGTCTGGTAAAGGCTCATGAGGTCATTTTCTCTTTCCTGCTCCCACAGGGCGATTCCCACAGGTATATCCCGGGCGTATTGCGTCAGGTCCTTTACTGTCCCGGGTAAAAAAACAGGCTCAGGAAACCAGGGGTTGCGGCTTTGCTTGGCAGCGGCGACTATTTTTTTATGCCAGTTTTCATAACTGGCATTGTCCATCCTGCCCTGGCTGTTTTTGCCGGTCCAGAAAACCAGCCTCCATACCCCGAGTTCCACCGCCTTTTCCAGAAGCCAGGAGCGCCGGAAACTCTTGTTCCAGCCCAGGGCCAGGTGCAGCCTGGTTTGCGGCTCAGGCTCACTCCATATATTTTCCGGAAGCAAGCCGGCTTCTTTTCTGCTGCTGACCCGGACCTCAAAAATACCCACTTTGCCCCGCCCGTCCAGAACCCGGCCCTTTTGTCCTGGAGAAATGCGAAGCACCCGGCTTAAATGGTGAGATTCGTCGGGTTCCAGGCAGTAAGGCTTTTGCCATTTTTCCGGAGGGAGATAAAAGGTGTGCATGTATGGTTATTTTGTCTTTACTGCAAAAGAATGCTTTCCATGATGAACTTGCTTGCCCTCTGTCCGGCCTCCTGCAGGCTCAGATGGTCGTTTTGCAGGGTCATTTCGGCTTCCGGGTCCACCTCAAACTCCTGGTCAACACCGATGACCATCCCCAGGCCGGGAATATCGCGACCGGTCTTTTTTCTTTCCAGGGCCTTGTCGTAAAGCTCGGCCATAACCTGCCCCCCGGGCCTGGAGCGCTCCCTGTGCATGGCCGTGTCCAGGGTGCAGTGGATATGTATCTCGGCAAACACCGGGATCTGGTCTCGAACCCTTCTGCGCATTTCAATCCTGGGAGCGGTTGCGTCCATAAGCACCAGGCGGCCCTGCCGGGCATGGCTGACCGCCTCCTGTGCAAAAAATTCGTAGGCTTTTTCCCGTTCTTCCCTGGTGTACTCGGGCCTGGGAAAATATTGCTTGCGCCGGTCATCCATGCGAAGCAGCACCGGATCAAAGCCCTTGTCCCGGAGCCTGGACAGAACAAAATCGCAGATGCTGCTTTTGCCGCAGCCTGGAAGACCGGTAAACCAGATTACTGTTCCGGGTTGTTGAGGATCTCTGCCTGTATTTCCATCCAGGCCGGATGCTGTACAAAAAAGGCCTGATGCGGCAGCGGCAATAGTCTGCATGAGCCTGAACCCCGCCTTGGCTTTTGAAAAGTTTCAGAAGCATTTATGTTATTCAGCCGTAACTATTCAGCACATTTTGTGTGTACCCTTGTTCTGGCCATCGGTGTCGGGGTCGGTATCGGTATCGGCTTCCGGCTCGGAGAGCCTACAGCTCGGAGAGGTTCGATAGAAAACCGAAAACCAAAGTTGCGTGGGGCGTTCCCCAGCAGCTTCGATACCGACCCCGATTCCGATACCGACCCCGACAAAACCAATTATCATGGTGAAAAGTTACATCCAGCCTATCAAGGCCTGCCCTGCAGGGCAACATTATTCCCGGCCTGTCACCCTGGACATCACCGGGAATTATATGCTTCCAGAACGGCAAATGGAATTTATTTTCTGGTATAACAGGATGTTAGCTGATTTTTGAAGTTTTTTGAAAATTTTGCTTGACAGGGGTTGCCATATTCACTTAGTTATCTTGCAACGCACATATCAAAATATCTTTATATGGAAATACGTTGGATATTGTTAGACTGTTCAAATCCCTGGGCGATGAAACCAGGCTGCGTCTTCTGCACCTGCTGCTGCATCATGAGCTGAATGTGAACGAGCTGGTTCGCATCATGGACATGGGGCAGTCCCGTATTTCCAGGCACCTGAAGATCATGGCGGACTCGGGGCTTCTGCAGTCCAGGCGCGACGGCAGCTATATATATTACACCGGGGCCGGGGATGCGGACCTCGCTCACCTCACTGATTTTATTATTCAGGCCGGCAGGTCCAGACGGGACTTTGCTGCCGACCTGGAAAAGAGCCGGGAGGTAATGGATGAGCGCAAGCACAAGGTCAAGAATTTTTTCAACAGCCTTGTGGATGACTGGGATCTTTTAAAACAGGAAGTGCTCGGGGATTTCAGTTTAAAGCGCATCGTGACCCGGGAGGCTGCCGGTGCAATGACGGCAGCGGATCTGGGATGCGGGACCGGGGAAATGCTTTTGGAACTCGGCAGGTACGCGCAGAGGGTTATTGGAGTAGACAGCTCGGCAGGGATGCTGGAAAAGTCCAGGCAAAGGCTTTCCAGTTCCGGGGTAAATGCAGACCTTCGGCTGGGGGAGCTGGAGCACCTGCCTATTAGAAACGGCGAAACCGACCTGGTGGTCATGGAAATGGTCCTGCGCCATGTAGCAGTACCCCTGGAAGGGGTAAAAGAGGTCAGCAGGATCCTGGAGCCGGGAGGGCGGTTTGTCTTGGCAGATTTTGACAGGCACGACCGGGAAGAGATCCGCTACAGGTATGGAGGTGTATGGGCAGGCTTCGACAAGGAGCAGCTAAGGGAGTGGCTGCAGCAGGCCGGGCTGGAACTTCTGCAGCTGGAGCAGCACTGGGTGCAGCAGGGACTCGGCGTAAATGTCTGTCTGGCGGTCAAACCGGGCGATCCTTCCGGAGAAGAAGTTTTTTCAAGGTAAACAGCAAAAGTATTTCATATAAAACTAAAACCAAACCAAGGAGAAAACAGAATGGACAAAGGAAATCATTACGAAGTAAAGGACATGTCTCTGGCATCCCAGGGCCATAAGAACCTGGAGCTGGCTGAACTGCATATGGGTGCCCTGCTCAAGGTCAGGGAGCGTTTTGCAAAGGAAAAACCCCTGAAAGACATCCGTATAGGCCTGGCCCTGCACGTGACCAAGGAAACAGCCATCCTGGTGCGCACCCTGATAGCCGGTGGCGCAGAAGTGGCCATTACCGGCTGCAATCCCCTGTCCACCCAGGACGATGTAGCCGCTGCCCTGGCTGACGAGGGAGTCAAGGTCTGGGCCTACAAAGGCGAAACCAAGGAAGATTATTACCGGTACATAAACAAGATTATCGAGTTTAAGCCGCATATCACCATCGATGACGGCTGCGACCTGGTTTCCGAAATTCATAAGAACCACACCCATTTGATTCCAGATATCATTTGCGGATGCGAAGAGACCACCACCGGCATAATCCGGCTCAAGGCCATGGAAAAGGACAACGCCCTGAAGTATCCCATGATTGCGGTCAACGACAATATGACCAAACATATGGTGGACAACTATTACGGTACAGGTCAGTCCACGGTTGACGGGATCCTGCGGGCTACAAACATCCTGTTCGCCGGCAAGAACTTCGTGGTTTCCGGGTATGGCAGCTGTGGCAAGGGCGTGGC
>PWGS01000215.1 GCA_003554505.1 Desulfonatronospira sp.
CTACCACACCTCCCGGACCAATCGTCAAAATGTTCAGGGCCGGATGCCTTAAGCTGGGCAATCTGGTTTTAAGGACCCGGCCCCATGTCTTCATCAGTCCCCTGGAGGTCGTCAAAAGCCTGGCCCGGGATGGATTGATCCAGGTTTATTATCCTTTTGTCAAGAATCAGGGCAATGTGCTGCTGGTGAAAAAGGGCAATCCCAGAAATATTGCCGGAGTGGATGACCTGGATCAAAAGGGGGTGAGACTTTTTTTGTCCAGCCCTCATACAGAAAAAACAAGTTATTCTGCTTACTTCGGCACACTGAAGAACCTGGCGGCAAAGCCTGATCTGCCTGATGAACTGATAAGCTCCGGCCGGGTGGTTTTCGGAAAATGCATTCACCACCGGGAAGCCCCCCGGGCTGTGGCCGACGGAAGAGCTGACGCGGCTGTGGTTTTCTACCATCTCGGGCTTCGCTACATACGGATCTTTCCGGATATATTCGAGATGGTCCCCCTGGGCGGAACTGTAGAAAAACCCGACCCTCTGCCGGGGAATATAATCTCTGGCACCTGTATCGGGCTGGCAAAAGACGAAGGCAGATGGGGCAGAAGTCTCATGGATTTTCTAAGATGGGAAAAAGCCGGGCAGATATATACAGATCACGGCCTTCTGCCCTTGAATGATTGCAGCTGAAAAAACGGGTTTGACCATCAGGATATCCGGTGCGTCCAGTAATACAAGACCATGTGCAGTTCCGGAACTCCCTGAGGCGGCAGGGTTCTTGAAGTTCTGCGGCAATAAGGAATCGACCCGGTGCTAGTCGTCCGGTCCCCGGTGGGAGGTGGCATCCTCGTCCACCCAGTCCTCCTCCCGCCACTTCATGCCCTTTCTGCCAGGGACCGTGCGCACAGGTCCAGGTCTGTACAGGGAACAGGACCTGGGCCCATAGCAAAAGGTCTCAAAGCGAAAGCTCTTTTTTGCAGGGGACCACTGATCAATGATCATCTCTACCGGCATCAGGCAGCCCCAGATACAGGACAGACACTTTGCGTTATAGGTCTTTCTGTCCAGCCGGCGATGCCCCCGCTCCCGATAGACCTCAAGATCCGGAGGCCGGCCCTGCCAGGGAGGCGGAATCTCCACAGTCACGCCCGGGCGTTCCAGGACCTGGAGACCGCTCGCCTTATAGAGCTCTACCGGCTCCATTCGCTGGTCCTGAACATAAGCCGCCTGTCCGCCGACCCGATCCCCGACCTGAAATCCGTGCCTGGACTGGGCGGCCCTGCCTGTTCCCACGGAAAAGTCCCTCTCCTCCCGGCCCAGGCCGCCCCTGATCAGAAGCGCATATCCCAGATAGCTGTGGCTGCGCTGATCAAAGGAGCGCAAAAGCCGGATCCGAGGCTGGACCGAAAGGATCTCCCCCTGGAATGGAATCTTTGCGGAAATTTTACTGCTCTTTCCGGGCATGGTAAACCTCCTGGTTCACCCCCTGTCCCCACATGGGAAAAAAGACCGGCACTACCTGCAGTGTTTCCCGGCCATACGACCTCTTACCTGTCCCGGACCAGAAAGACAGGGTTGTTCAGGGAGTTTATCAGTTGCTGCAGGCTCTCCCCGTGCAGATGGGGGTCCTCGCAGGGCAGGAAGAGCGGGCCGGTACCGTGGGCGGCAACCGCTTTCCTGATCCCCTGTGGATTCAGCTCCCGGAGCAAGTGCACACCTGCCTGAGCCCCCTGCCCGGAAACAATTTCCTGCACTCTGTCCTGCATATCCTTCCGGTTTTCCTGTGCATGTGCCGCCATGAGTATAACCAGGGAAAAACCCTTTTTCCGGCTCAGCTCCAGGGCGAGCAAAAGAGTGGCCTCCGACAGTCTGGACCCTGTAAACAGCACCTGCAGCGGAGGCTGAAAACGCGCTTCTTTATCCATAATCAGGACAAGGCCGCGGCCCTGCCTGACAATGGCCTGAGTAGTGGAGCCCATACGCTGCCCGCAGAGCCTGGACCATCCGATTCGCCCCATTATGGTCAGATCCGCCTCCTTTGAAGCATCCAGGACCTCCCTGGGAACCCCTCCACGCGTTACCCGGAATTTGCATGGGACATTGTGCCCCCTGGACATATCCTCCAGGGCACGCTGCAGGCGCCTGGCCACAATACGCAGTTGTCTTTCCGTTTCTGAACGCTCCATGCTCCGTACAGAGACCCCCCAGAAAGACACTTCCCTGGCCATGGGAAACTCACAAAGCCTGAACAGGTCGGCATCCTCCACGAACAAGCCCTCCAGTTCCGCTCCCTGGGCGGCAGCAAGCTCCACTGCAGCCTTTAAAACCTCCAGACTGTGCTCCGATGCATCCAGGGGCACCAGGATCCTCTTCAATTCGGCAAAAGCTTTGTCCCGGGTCAACTCTCTCCTCCTTGCTCCCTGCCTGAGGCAAATTGCATCCGTTTGTCCGACAGCTCCCTCAGGCGTTTCTGAACCAGACCGTTGATGCTGTCCCCGGGGTACTCCCCGTTTTCGTCAGGCTCCCCGGCAGGAAGGCCTGTGAGGATCTCCATGCCCTGGTCCACGCTGCTTACCGGATATATGTTGAATTCACCCGTTTCAACTGCCTGGACCACGTCCCGGCGCAGCATGAGGTGGGCTGTGTTCGACTCCGGTATCAGGACTCCCTGCCGGCGGTTCAGGCCCCTTTCCCTGCATATATCGAAAAAGCCCTCTATTTTTTCATTGACACCGCCGATGGCCTGGATCCTGCCGTGCTGATTAACTGAACCGGTGACAGCCAGCGCTTGATTGATGGGAACCCCTGAGATGGCGGAAAGCAGGCAGAAGAGCTCGGCAGAGGAGGCGCTGTCCCCCTCGATGCCGGAATAGGACTGTTCGAATACCAGGCTGGCGGACAGGGACAGGGGCCGGTCCGGAGCATACCTGGCCCCCAGGAATCCGGAAAGGATAAGTACTCCCTTTGAATGTATGGGACCGCTCAGCTTTGCCTCGCGTTCAATATCAATGACCTCGCCCTTGCCCAGGCGTATTCGGGAGGTGATCCTGTGCGGACGGCCGAACATGAAATCTCCCAGGCCCATGACCGAGAGCCCGTTGATCTGGCCTGTCTGCCATCCCTGGGTATCGATGAGCATAATATCTCGCTGGATGGCTTCCTGGATATGTTCACGCATGAGGTCGCTGCGAAAGACCGAGGCATTGATGGCCTGTTCCACGTCGGCTTCGACAACATTCTCCCGGCCGTTTTCCCCGGCCCAGTAGTCTGCTTCGCGCATAAGGTCGGTCAGTCCCTGAATATGTGTGGAGAGTTTCTTCTGGTCCTGCACCTTGCGGGCGCTGTGTTCCAGCAGCCTGCTCACGCCGGTTTTATGGAAGGGTTTCAGCTTTTCCTGCTGCGCAACCCCGGCCATGAACCGGACAAAAAGTTCCTGATGCTCTCCGTCCCAGTCCATGCGCGTGTCGAAATCCGCAGCCACCTTGAAAAGCTTGGAGAATTCAGGGTCGAATTCATTGAGAAGATAATAAATCAGGGGGCTGCCCACCAGGATCACCTTGATATCCATGGGCACAGGCTCCGGCTCCAGGGAGATGGTACTTATCAGACTGAACATCTCCGCCAGGGATTCGATCTTGATCTGCTGCGAAATCAATGCCCGTTTCAGGCCGTCCCAGGCGCCCGGGTTGGTAAGGACCTTGTAGGCGTCCAGGATCAGGGCGCCTCCGTTGGCCCGGTGCAGGGCCCCCTGCTTTACGAGGTTGAAATCCGTGATAAGGGCCCCCATCATGGACTGATGCTCCACCCGGCCAACCAGATTGGCGTATGTAGGGTTGTCCTCGTATATTACCGGGGCCCCCTGGGCCCTGCTGTTGTCCACCAGGACGTTTACCCGGTATTTGCGCATGATCTGTTCCCTGCCGCCGGACTGGCCCATGGCTGTCGGATGCTGCTGTTTCTGCTCCTGTGCCTTGTGTTTATCCCCTTCAAGGATGGTCTGGACGTTTTTTATTATGTCCTCTTGAACCGCATCGAGAAAGCTGCTTACATCAGGGTTGTGCTGGGATTTTTCCCGGATCTCGTTGATCATGGGGCCCAGGGCATACTGAGCAACCTCATGGTTCAGTTCCTCTAACTTTTGCCTCATGTCCCTTTGCCAGGCAGGAAACCTCTGAAACATGCGCTCGGATTCTTTCTGCATTTCCTCCATATCCTTTTCCAGCTGCTTGCGCCTGTCTTCGTCCAGTTTCTGAAACTCCTCCGGGGACATGATTTCCCCGTTTTGCACAGGTGCAAAGCTAAGTCCGCTGGGGGTCTTAAGCAGGGAAAGATTTCTTTGTCTGGCCTTTTCCTGCAGATCCTCGAACACGCCTTGCTGATAATCCTTGAACTCCTGCTGAATGGCCTGGACGCGGTTCTGATACTCCTCGCTCTCAAAGGCTCCTTTCAGGGCATTGGGAACCTCCTGGATGATTTTTTCCATATCCTGGGCCAGGGAGTTGCCCCATGCCCGGGGTAAGTGCAAGAGTCTGGGCCGCCCGGGAGTTTCAAAGTTGTTCACGTAGCACCAGTCGGCCGGGTACGGATAATCCTCAAACTTCCGGGAAAGGTACTGCCTGGCAAAGGTGTGCTTGCCCATGCCGCTGGGTCCCAGGGCAAAAATATTATATCCGTGCTGACGGATACCCACCCCGAACTTCAGTGCCTGGACAGCCCGGGGCTGGTGTACTCCCTGGCTCAGATCGTGCAGCGCCTGCAGTTCATCGGTGGTTTCAAAGGAAAGTTGTAATACATCGCAACCCTGGTACACCTCTGCCGGAGACAATTTTCTGTGATCCATAAAAACTCCGCGGTTAAGGACTTGCATAAAGTTAAAATCAGCAGCCGGTTTCAGCTTTATTATAAGCGCCTCCCCCGGGTACTCCGGGATCCGGCACCCGCTTAAGACTCCGGTAAATGATTCTGCAGTAAAATATCCACTTAAGCGTAGGCCGGACACAGCCGGACCCGCGGGCAGCATGATTATGCTCAAGGCATCAATGGCGCCGCTTCGAGCCCCAGTTCCAGGTCATATCCGCTCATGAGGTTGGCATTGGCCACCGCCTGTCCTGATGCCCCGCGGCAAAGGTTGTCTATACAGGAGACCATGAGCAGTCTTCCCGTCCGCTGATCCCGGACAAAACCCAGGTCGCAGAACATGGTCCCGCGCACCCATCTGGTCTCGGGCAGCACCCCCTCGGGCATTATGCGCACCCAGGGGCTGTCTTTGTAAAATTCCCTGTAAGCCTTGCGTATCTCCCGGGTTTGAACTCCGCTTTGCAGGTTAACGTAACATGTACTGAGAATCCCCCTGTTCATGGGCACCAGGTGCGGACTGAAGGAGATCCGCAGGTCCCGGCCCGAGGCCAGGGAAAGCTCCTGCTCCATTTCAGGAGTATGCCTGTGACTGCCCAGACTGTATGCCCTGAAGCTGTCCGCTCCTTCGCAAAAGAGGGCCCCGGTTTTGGCTGCCCGGCCCGCACCGCTGGTTCCGGACTTGCTGTCTGCAATGATGCCCTCTGGATCAAACATTCCATTTTTAAGCCCCGGATACAAAGCCAGGATGACTGAGCTGGGATAGCAGCCGGGATTGGCCACCAGGCTCGCCCCGGCTATCCGGTTCCGGTATATCTCCGGCAATCCGTACACGGCCTCACTCAGCCATTTTTTCCGGGAATGCTCCAGACCATACCAGGCGGTATACTCCGCAGCGTCGCGCAGGCGGAAATCAGCACTCAGATCCACGACGCGGGCCTTCTGGTCCAGGAAGGCTGCGGCCATATCCATGGCGGCTCCGTGGGGGACCGCCAGGAAGACAAGCTCGCAGTCCCTGGATACGAGTTCCGGATCCGGAAATGTAACCGCAGTATTGCCGGACTTTGTTCCCTGCATATGGGGGAAAAGTTCCTGCAATGTTTTGCCGGCCTCGGAACGCGAGGTCACGGCCCCGATCTCGAAGCCCGGGTGGGCGCTCAAAACCCTGATCAGCTCCATTCCGGTATAACCGGTAGCCCCGACCACAGCCACATTTTTTTTCTGCATCAAAACCTTCTCCTCAGCGCAGAAAGCACGGTTTAATGTTTTGCCCTGTCAGATAGCGGCTGCAAAAAGTCCTTTTTTCACGCCCGGCAAGTGACAAAAAAATACAAGATCAGTAATTATTCACCAGGGTCCCGGGACTTTGCAAACAGGACGTAAAAACTCACTCCAAGGAAGCGTAAATCAAAACCTATACACGAGTTTAATAACCAGGATATTTTCTGTAGAATGCTTTGAATCAGCTTCGGTGCTTTACGGTTTTGATTAACGCTTCCTACGTCGTTCAGACAGTTTACGCCCTGTTTGCAAAGCCCCCGGACCCTGGATCTGCAACCAGACGCATAGATTGTCCAGCTTTAACAGATGGTGAATAGTTACCAAGCTCAAATAGTTTCCTTGATCAGGTCTTGCCGTCCGCGTTCTGACTCTTTGCAGAAGCACATTGTCGACTTATAAAAAAGGATTAAGAAAACGGCCACAGGATGTCAATGAATGCCTGATGCAGAAATTGAATACGCAAATACCAGCAGGCGCCTGCAACATCTTGGTTTCCATCCGGAATAAAAGACTTCCCGGATGAAAACATCTTAATGGAAGCAAAAAAAATACACGGCGGGGTTTTAACACATTGACTTGCTGTCGGGACTTGCAATATAAGCAGTTTGATGCTGGAAAAAATCCGCCCTGCCGGGATAAGAAACAATCCCGGGCAGAAGCTTCAACGCAGCGTCATGCCCGTTTATCCCTCTAACCCGCAAGGAGACAGCTGTGAAACCCCTGTATCTTCTTTTTGCCCTGTTGCTGGCCCTGGTGCTCTTTTTCGGCACTGCAGGCTGCGAAGATCCCGCTGAAACTGAAGCCCGGTCCCAGGAAAAAACCCAGGCAGAAGAACCTGCACCGGCAACTCCGGACAGGGCTGAACCCGGCCCGAAAACAGAGCCTGCACCAGAGATTCCAGACCCGGTGAATCAAGACTGAGATCAAGGCGGGTCCTGATCACGCAGGGACTCAAAGTCCGCCAGGTATTCGTACCTGCCGCTGTGCAGGCCTTCCAGCAGATCCCGGGGAGCGCTCTGAAAAGCCTTTGTGCCCGGGGCCGTCTGCAGCAGATCCCTGTCCACGGTGGGTATAAGGTTGTAATGCTGCCACCTGGCCACGTAATACCTGACTATCCCGGGCAGCTCGCTGTATACTGTTACCTCAGGGTCAGGCACCCCAAAACTGGACTTTTTCAGTTTGTCCACCGA
>PWGS01000080.1 GCA_003554505.1 Desulfonatronospira sp.
AGGTCTACGAAAAAAGGCTGGTGGGCAAGCTGGCCAGACATATCCGTTCCAAGATACGTGAATCCCACGAGACCACCCTGCATGAAGTGGACAGCCGGTCTATGGCTGTACGCACCAGGGATTCGCTTTGCTGGCTGTTCAGTCCATATCTTTAGAGAAAACATTAACTGCTGCCGATATTCTTGCCAACCCGGCAGACAAAGGAGGAAAAAATGGAAGAGTGCGGACAGGTGACGATAGATGGAAAGACATTCAGGTATGTGGATTTTCCAACTCCAAAGACAAGACTGCTGGTGATCCGTGGCGGGAAAGGAATCCTGGGGTGCGGGTATTTCAACATGAATGTGGCTGAAAAGTTAGACGAAGCACTGGCCATGGTGCGCGGGGTGCAAAGCGTGGAAGACATGCTGGAGGCGGAGGTGAGCAAAGTAAGCCCCGCTGCCCAGGCAATGGGGGTGAACCCGGGCATGGCCGGACGCCGGGCCATGCAGATCATGGCCTGAAAGCGCCTGGCTCATGGCAGTATCATTTTCTGCTGAACATCCGACAACTATTCAGCCGATTTGACCCACAACGGCTTGGGCACTATGGCTGCAAAGCGGGTTTCGGCATGCTCCAGAATATCTCTTACTATTGCGGCCTCTTCCATCTGCAGGCTTTTTTCCAGTTCCCGGATATAAGGCTCTAGCAGTTCCTGGACATCCTTTATGCCCTGGTCTGAAACAGGGGTGATGACCACGCTGGCTCCCCCGGCCAGGCGGCGTTTTATATTATCCCGGCCGAAGTCGTACTCCGGGTACAGGCACTGGTAGACCACGCCTCCGGTCATGCCCGAGCAGAGCCATGGACCTGGATCGCCAAGGACCACAGCCCTTCCTCCGGTCATGTACTCGAATGCAAAGCCCTTGAGATGTGCATTCACCGCCAGGTTGCCGCTCCGGTCGTTTACAGGAGCGGTAATGCGCCCGCCGAAGACCACGTCCGCTCCGGAAAGACGCACGCAGGCCCTGGAATCGGCCATATTCTGGATCATGAGCAGACCGCCTATGGCCCCGTATGCAAAGCTCTTGCCCGTGGAACCGTCGATGTGGCGCCCCTGGAAATTATTTCCCTTGAGCACTCCCAGCTGTCCTCCAAAAAAACCTTTGGCGGCTCCGTCCTGGGATCCGCCCTGAACAACCACTTCCAGGCGGGAGGTGCCGAAGGCGCAAAGACCGTTGCCCGGGACCGAGTCTCCCAGGCGCAGGGCGGCCAGCAGGTCATGGCGTTCTGGATATTTGCGCTCCATGGCCCCGGCCAGGTAGGTTCCCACTGCCCGGTCGGAACTGCTGACACCCTCCTCAGCAAAATTCACCCGCAGGTCCCCGGTGGAAAAATGATCCATGGCCAGGTCTGATATGAGCCGGGTGAGATAGTTGAGGGGTTTTCGCACCACCCGGCCCTGCTCGGATACTTCATCCTCAACGGGCCTGCCGGCGGTTTGCAGCAGGTCCGACAAATCCACCTGATCATGCCCCTTTTCCTGAAAAAGCAGGTCGGTGCGCCCGGTGAGGTCGCTCAGGCGTTTCTGCCCCATCCGGGCCAGGCGCATGCGCATTTCATCGCCTATGGCCCCCAGAAGCCTGGTCAGGTTTTCCGCTTCAACTTCTGCTGTTCTGGGCCAAAAACCTTTAACTCCCTTTCCCTTTGCCTCTTCACTGGTGCGCAGTTGCGTGGATATGCCCATGGGACAGCGATCCAGGTGGCAGCGTCTGCAGCTTATGCACCCGATTCCCATGAGGGCCAGGGTGCCGAGACCCACCCTGTTGGCTCCCAGAAGGATGAGCTTTATGATTTCGTGGCCGTTTCTCACCCCTCCGTCGCACCAGAGTTCCACCTTGTCCCTGAGGGCGGATTCCACCAGGGCCTGGTGGGCCCGGCTGACGCCGATCTCCACCGGGAGCCCCACGTACCTCTTGGCGTGCTCCCTGGCGGCCCCGGTTCCTCCTTCATAGCCGCTCAAATTTATGATATCGGCCCCGGCCTTGGCTATGCCCACGGCTATGGTGCCCACTCCGCTGGTGATGGGAATCTTTACCGATACTCTGGCCCTGGGGTGTGCGGTTTTCAGTTCGGTTATGGTCTGGGCCAGATCTTCTATGGAATAGATATCATGCTGGTTGGAAGGGGAAATAAGAGTGATCCCGGGCTTGCATTTACGGGCCTGGGCCACCATGGGGGAAACCTTGCTGCCCGGGAGATGTCCGCCTTCTCCGGGCTTGGCTCCCTGGCCGATCTTGATTTCCAGAAAGTCGGTGGAGTTTAAAAGACCCATAAAGACCCCGAAACGGCCCGAAGCAATCTGCTGGCCGCGATTGTGCCTGAACCGGCCGAGCATATCCGGGATTTCTCCTCCTTCTCTGTTCATGCATATGATGTTGGCCTTCATGGCTGCCATGGCATAGGCCCTAAAGGAGCTTTCCCCCTGGGACCCGAAGGACATGGCCGCTATGACCAGGGGCAGGTCGTGGCGCCCCATGGATAGATCCACCTGGTCCTGGGTCGGCTGATCGTCCTGAGCTGCTTCACGCAGGCTCAGAAGATGGCGCATTCCGGTGGGCATTTCCCGGTCAATGCCTTCCAGAGAGGCAGCCATTTCTGCGTAGCCGGTCCTGCCCTGGGCCACTTTGCGCAGAACCCGCCCCACTTTCTGGTTCCTGGAAGGTTCGGAATAAAGCTCCTGTTCAGAAAAGTCTCTGGCCCGCTGCAGACGCCGGCTGTCCTGACTCTCCAGAAAGCCCAGGCCAATGCCTGTGTTTTCTGACTCGCAGAAGTTGGCCACCTGCATCTGTTCAGCAAGCCGGCGGCTCAGTCCCACAGAGGAGAAAATCCGACCGTAGCCGCAGAGTTCGTGAATGCCCATGGTGGACATGATTTTTTCCATACCTGCCTGCAGTACCTGCATGGTATTTTCAACAGCTTTTTCCGGGCTCAGTTTTTCCGTGGCAAAATCCGCTGCAATCCGCCACAGAAGGTATGGATTGACTGCTTCAGCTCCCAGGCCCAGAAGAAACATGATATCGTGCAGATTGCGCACCGCTCCGGAGCGAACCACCACCGAGGCCTTGCGGCGCAGGCCGGCCCGGACCAGTTTTTCCACTACCCAGGCCGTGGCCAGGCCGGGGTCGATATGCACGCGCTCTTCCTGCAGGGAGCCGGAATCATCCAGCACCAGAAGCATACTGCCGGAACTCACCTTTTCCGCGGCCTGGCGGGCCAGTGAATCCAGGGCATGATCAAGGCCCTGCCCTGGAACATAAGGGCAGTCCAGCACTGCCGCCCGGGCGGTGTCATGCCCCTGGCCGGTGAAAAAGGTCATTACTTCTTCCAGCAGGGCACCATTGAATTTTCTGGCCAGGGACTGCTCCTGTTTCTGAGGCAGTCTGCCTTCAAGCCCCCGGCCTCCAAGCAGAAGCGGAGTACCCAGTTCCAGGCCCAGGGCCTGCCTGGAGCTTTGAGGCCGGATGTCCGGCCCGGAGCCGAGTATCACCCTGGTTGAAAAGTGTTCCGCCTCCCGCTGGCGGTCTATGGCCGGGTTGGGGACCACGGCCACGTTTTCCTTGAAAAAATCCGCCAGGTTGGGCAGGGCGTGGGTCATAAGGCATGCCAGCGGACCGGTGTGTCCCATGGAGCCAATGGATTCCCTGCCTTCCAGAGCAACCCGCTTGCGGATATTTATATCGTACTTCTGCCACCCGTATGCAGCCAGTCTGCCTGAATGCTCTGTATCCATGGGCTGGGCCATGAACTCGCGCACCGCGGCAAGGGCCTGGTGGTCGCTGAAAAAGGCCGGTTCGTTGTTGAACATGGAGTACAGAAAGGCAAGTTTTTCATTGCTGCCGGATCTGGACTGCATGATGTTCAAAAGCTGTCCCTGGCAGGTATTGTAATCCATGACCTGGGCCCTGGATTCCCTGCCGCAGCGAATGGCGATTTTTTCTCCGGGAGCCAGAGGCCTGGGATCGCGTACGTTGTATTTGAGATCCACAACACCTTTTTCCGAGGACAGAAAATAATGGGTTTCGCTTTCACCGAACCACAGGGGTCGAAGCCCCAGTGCGTCCCCGCTTCCCAGGCACATGTCCCCGTACCTGGACACTATGGCGGCAGGACCCTGGGCCGAACAGGGGAAAAACCAGCGGTACAGGGCATACAGGTTCCTGAGTTCGTCGGGGTAGTTCTTCACAAGGCTGTGTATGGGGGGAAAAACCATGTCCAGGGCTTCCATGATATCCAGGCCGTGCTGGTGAACCAGGCCTTCCAGGATTCTGTTCAGGTTCTGGGAGTCGCTGCCTTCGGGTACCGTTCTTATGCCGAGCATCCTGGCCGTGGACTCCAGCCTTTCAATGGTGTTTATTTCCCCGTTGTGGCCCAGAATGGAAAAGGGCTGGGAACGTAGAACCGTGGGCAGGGTATTGGTGGAATAACGGCTGTGCCCCAGGGTCATGACCGAGGTCATGTCCGGGTCGCGTAGCTCAGGGTAGACCTTGGGCAGCATGTCCGGGATTCCCTGGAGTTTGTATATGGCGTTGTCCAGGCTGAGAGAAGCGGTTTCCATGCGGGGAAGTTCTTCTTCCAGACGCATCTGAGCCAGAAAAAGCCGTCTGGCAGCTCCCTGACGGGAACCGTCCGGGGCTATCCCGGCTACCTGCCAGAAAAGAGGAGCTTCTGAAGAAGCCCTGGGTCCCAGTTCCTGGTTGCGGGTGTTGCCCTCTATTTCAGTAAGCAGGTCAAAGCCTTCATCTTTTAACAGATCCCGGGCCTTTTTCTGAATTCCGGCCCATTTATCCTGAAGATGCAGTGGAATGAGGAAGTGACCGGCAAAAAACCCTCTGCTTTCAGCCAGGTAGGGATTAAGTCCGGCCCTGGAAAGACGCTTCATCCAGATAGCCCTGGGCAGGTCGGTGGATAAGCCGCAACCGTCTCCCTCGCCGTCAATGTCCCCGGAACGGTGACCCATTTTGCGCAGGGCGTCGATGGTCTGAACAATATTGGCATGTGTGGGGCTTCCCTGTTTGTCTATCAGAGCTATAACAGCACATGCGTCCTTTTCCTTGATCCTGGAATGAAAAAGCATGATATTTCCTTGGATTTTCGTGTGTTAGCCGGGCTGTACTGTAGCTGGCTGGGCCCTCTTGATGTATGTCCTGAACAACTATACAGTGCACTACTAATTCAAGACGCGGTGTTTTGGCAATATTTTCAAACCATGGCTTAGTTTTGCAAAATTGTAAAAAAATTTTTTAATGCAAAAATCAACCAAAATGCGTATGTACTGCTTTAAGTTTGCGGCATCAGCCAGGGAAGCTACGGTCTGTTAATTCAATAAAGCAAAGGAGTGAGATCAGATGCAGGGTGTAAATTTTCGAGAAAGCTGGGCCACCAGGATGGGCTTTATCCTGGCGGCCTCGGGTTCAGCAGTGGGACTGGGCAACATCTGGCGTTTCCCCTACATGACAGGAGAACACGGCGGAGCAGCCTTTCTGGTAATTTACCTGGTGGCCATTATTCTCATCGGTTATCCGGTCATGATCAACGAAATTATTGTAGGCCGCAAGACCAACAGAAATCCTGTGGGAGCCTTCAAGGCCCTGGCCCCGAATAGTCCCTGGTGGCTGGTGGGTGCGTTAGGGGTGTTTACAGGTTTTGTTATTCTTTCATATTATTCAGTAGTGGCCGGATGGTCTCTGGCCTATATCTACAAGGTGGTTCTGTCCACCACAGCAGCGGAAATAGATCATGCAGACGTGTTTATCGGTCATATAACCAGTGTCTGGGAGCCCATCATATGGCAGGCAATCTTCATGATTCTGACCATAAGCATAATTGCTGCAGGTGGGGTGCGGGGCATCCAGAGATGGGTGCCCATTCTTATGCCGGCCCTTCTGGTGCTGCTGGTAATCCTGATTATCCGTGCCGTTACCCTGCCCGGGGCCGGTGAGGGACTGACTTCCTACCTGCAGCCCAACTTCGGGGACGTGGGTCCCAGGACTTTCCTGGGAGCCATCTCTCAGGCCTTTTTTCCCTTGAGCCTTGGTATGGGGGCAATAATCACTTACGGCAGTTACCTCAGGCAAAAAGACGAGATACCAGGCAACGCAGCTTCAGTGGTGGGCCTGGATACAGGTATCGCCATCATGGCCGGCCTGGCTATATTCCCGGCGGTATTCGCCCTTGGATTCGCCCCGGACGGCGGACCCGGCCTGGTGTTTATCACCCTGCCGGCGGTTTTTGCCGAAATGCCTATGGGAGTGCTTTTTGGACTGCTTTTTTTCATATTGCTGAGTATTGCCGCTTTGACCTCGGCCATATCCCTGCTGGAGGTGGTCACGGCGTGGCTCATAGATGAAAAGGGCTGGAGCCGCGGCAGTGCAGCCGTTGTCATGGGCATCATAATCTTTGTGGTTGGCCTGCCTACAACCCTGGGCTACAGCGTGCTGAGCGATGTGACTTTTCCCGGCCTGGGTATGGATCTGCTTGATACCTATGACTGGTTTGCCAACAGCATCTTTCTGCCCCTGGGAGGTCTGCTGACCGCTATTTTCGTAGGCTACATATGGGGAGCAAGAAATGCAGTAGAGGAATGCAATAGAACCTCCGGGTTTATTTGTCTGGGCAACTGGTGGATTATTCTCATTCGCTATGTAGTGCCGGTACTGATCCTGACCATAATGATCATGGGCATTTACGACACCTTTTTCGGAGATTAAACTAGTTTTCATCCGGAAACGGTTCTTCTCCTCGTTTCCGTAAAGAAAACCAACAGTTTCCGCATCCGGAAAGAAAGACTTTCCGGATGGAGATTAAACTAATTCTATTACCGGTTCCGGGCTCAATGAACAGGAGCCCGGAACCGTCAAGCTTGAAAAGGATCTGGTGGCAATGTCGGAGATAGATGATTTTTTGGAAGACTGGCAGGAGGGCCCCCGCGGGGTCAAACCGGTGTTCTACAGGCTTGCACGGCAGCTCAAGGCTAAAGGTGCGGAGATGGAACTGGTAATAAGAACCGGAGTAACATCAAGTCTGAGGGCAAAATTGCCGGAACAGACTCAAAAGCCTCTTTTCTGCCTTGTGGATGTGGTGGAAGATGTGGAGGGGAGGTGGCTTTCTGTGTGTTTTTACGCCGAGGCTGTTACTGATCCGGATGAGCTTGGCAATCCGGTTCCCCTGGGGCTTCTGGGAGAGGACGGGTATTGCTTCGACCTGGAAGAACCTGACCCGGTGCTTGAGAATTATCTGGGTCCGCGCATGGACGAATCGATAGCTTTTGC
>PWGS01000222.1 GCA_003554505.1 Desulfonatronospira sp.
AGGAAGAGCATGCATTTCTGGAGGTGGCAGTTCAGAGCCTGGCACTGTCCGCCAGGGCGCATACCAGGATTCTGCGTCTGGCCAGGACCATTGCCGATCTGGAAGGCCGGGAGCATATCAGCGCGGCGCACCTGGGAGAGGCCATCAACTATCGCAGCCTGGACCGCCAGGATTATTGAGACTTCCCACAGCCTTTCCCGCCTTTTAGCCTTAACTGTAAAGGTCCTACCTCAAAGCGCAAAGCGATATTAACTATGCCCTCTGGATTAGCGGAAAGGGTCGATAATTTGCAGATTCTGTATTACTTGTTCATGCTGCAGATCTTCAGAGTACAAAATGCTGCACTTGGATAGCAGGGCAGCAGAAACGATAAGACTGTCATACCAGCAATATTTGTATGTTTGCTTGACCTCCAGGGCGCTTTGATAAAAATTCAGGCTGGGAAAGAAAATAGCCAAGGGGCTGAGAATATTTGCGAGATATTTTCCGCAATCTGCAACAGAAAGGGGCTGCTTGAATTTTTGCAAGGCCACATTGCAGAATTCCTGGATGACCTGATAACTGATCACTCCTTTTTGGCTGCTCAGGGATAATTTGATCAGATTCCGGGCGATACTTTGTTTTTGGAGATCTTCTTGATCAAAGGAATAGACAAATACATTGGTATCCAGAAAAAAGTTATCTTTCATTCATCTCTTCCCTGCTGAACTTGCGTCCCGGGGAGGCATAGGACATGGAATCCATCAGCTCTTGATATTTTTTTTCGGCTTCATCGCTGTGGATGTATTGTCTGAGCCACTGCTGGAACAGGCTGTTTAGAGAGGTATGCTCACTGACGGCCTTTTCCCTGGCTTTTTGAATCACGGCTTCTTCAGCCTTTAAGGTGATATTTTTTTGCATAACTACTTATCTCTCTTGAAAGTTAAAGGTTTAAAGTAAAAACCATAAAGTTCTCCCGGTTAAACCCTAGCTACACGTGACCCGGCTACCCATTTTTCCATTTGCTTGCTTATTGATGAAGCCGAAAATATTAAAGTGAGTGCCGGGTGTTTAACCGGGTAAATTGCAGTTGCGGACACTTGCAATCTGGTAAATGTTCAATCATATAAAGATGCTCTCAAAATTTTTTTTGACTGTCCAGTTATTCCTGGAGATTTATAATTATTTTAACTGGTAGCACTAATTTAGTGCAAGGTCAAGTCAGAAAAGAAATCATGCAAGGAATCTGGCTGGTAACAGCCGTGGACACAATAGAATCGTTCAGGCCTTTAGCATTGCCGGCCCCATTGATGACATATCCATTGTGGCCCAGGCGATCCAAGAGGCCTACTGCGCCCCATGTGTCAGAATGGTTGTCGTTTAGACGGTGTGGACACCATAGTTCCAGGTAGTTTGTTCCACGAAGGATAACACCTGTCTGCAACTCTGGTATATTCAAGGTGTTGAGCGAGTTTCCGACAGGAGGCATGCCAGGGTCTATAGATGGTTAGTGCCCTGCTCCCGGGCCGCCATCGTTCAGTTTATGGGTTTAATTGACTTTTAAGTGGGGGGAAGGTATCAAATAAAAAAAATATCTTTATCAGAGTTTCCAATGGGAGGTGTTTTTTAAGCGGCAAGTATGTTTCATATTGGGCTATGGCAGGGGGGTGTGATATACAAGTATTGTCGATTGTATATCATGATTTATTGAGTGATAGGGGGAAACTTTATAATTACTTGTTCCCCCGGACACGTTTCGCGCCTCCGAGGGAATCGCGGCGCTTGCCTTCGTTCGTGATTGGCGGTAGAGGAATAGGCACAATGGACATCCTGGATGAGTTAAAGACACTGACAGAGAAGCTAGAGGAAGAAAACATCGAGTACGCCCTGTGCGGAGGGTTGGCTTTGGCAATATACGCTTTTCCTCGGGCTACTCTGGATATTGATATTTTGATTGAAGCCAGTCTGCTTGAAAGGATCGAACGAATCGTTCACGATTTGGGTTACACGATAAAGGCGGAACCGATGCATTTCCACGGTGGCAAGATTCAGATCCACAGAGTTACCAAAATCGAATCCGGCACCGGAGAAGCCCTTGTTCTGGACATGCTGCTCGTAACACCTGAGATTCGGGAAGCATGGAACAACAGATTGGAAGTTGAGTGGGAGCATGGTATTATCAGCGTTGTTTCACCCGAAGGGTTGATTCTTCTGAAGTCCTTTCGAAAAAGCGGTCAGGATAAGGACGACATTGATTTTTTGAGGAGTATTATCGATGAAGATTGATATGAGCCGGGAGGCAGTTACTATCCGATTGGCCCAGGTTGCTAAGCTGAGGCGGGCATGCTTGGAGCTCGCCAAATCCAACAAAAGTAATGAGATTCGCACAAACAGGCCCGCCAACAAGACGGTCCAGCGTTCCTCGCTTGCGCTCGGCCGCTGACCTGTCAGTTAAATTTTCCAGGCTGTATTTTTCAGGACAATAAAATAAGGCCGGGCCATACAGGCTGACCCGGCCTGAAGTCTGCTGTTCAGCTATTCTGGTTCTGGTTGTTTGCCTCTTGTTCCCCGGACTCTCCATGGCACTCCCAGATCTGCTCAGGGGTGCAGTTTTCCGGCCTGTCTTTTAGTTTTTGCGGAAACTCGCATTTCCTGCAGTCACATCCCATGGTTGCCCTCCTTATTATTTCTGGTTTGAAGTTGTATCATTCAGATCAGGCATTTTATCCAGGGGCGCGGTTAAAAACAGCTGCGCCGAGGTTTTCCACCTGTGCAGGTTTTCCAGATCGGCCTCATAATGCACATAGTAACCGTGTTTTCTGCCCCGTACCAGCCCGCTGTCCCGCAGGACCCGCAAGTGCTGTGAAACACTGGCGGGAGTGATCTTCAGCTCCCTGGCCAGCGCGTTCACGCACAGACAGTCATTTTTAAGTATCTGCAAAATACGTACTCTGGCAGGTGTTGCCAGTACTTTGAACATATCTGCAAGTTCCTGTGAATCGGCCATAACTGATCCTTTATTTAATCAATTTAGTAATTGCGTACATAACTAATTAAATGCTGGTTGTCAAGGCCGCCTTTTTTAATGTTCAAGCAGGTTATGAAGCGCTGGAGCAAATCAACAGAGTTAGGGAGGAAAATGAACTTAAAGTGCCTCCTGGAAATCGACTGGAAAGATTGAAGGACGACCGGGAGAATCAATACAGTATCCGTATTAATCAACAATATTGAATTTGTTTTATATGAGCCGCTTGAGAAAATGTTTGTCGGTTCCGTAGCCCGGCAGGTGGTCAAAAAGTCACATTGTCCGGTTCTTCTGGTCCCCCCCCCTTGTCCATCCAGCCAGCACTAAGGCTGTGTCTGCTACCAAAGATTAAAACAAGATGGTCAGGTACAAGCAGAAAAGCATTTGATTCACACGTCCTTGGTGCTTCTGGCTTCAACTACCGACTAATCTCTCTTGAAAAACTGGACCTAAATATTTTCTGGATTCCAAGTCTAGCGCTCCGGAAACATGTCTTTTAGCATGTGCTGGTAATCGCCCAGGGACATGAGGTTATTAAACGCCCCTTCCACTACTTCGCTCAAGGAGGGGTGAATGTGCATACCCTGGAGCACGGGCCTGGTGGATTGACTCTTTGTGTACATGAGGTTGATTACTTCCTGGATGAGTATTGTGGCCTGGGGTACGATGATGTGAGCGCCGACAATTTTATCCTCGGCCTCCTGGACAATGATTTTTACGAAACAGTCCCTGGCTCCCATGGCTACGCCCCTGGCCGTATCTGCAAAAAGACTGAATCCTATGGCTACTCCATCTGTTCCGAAAGCTTCCACGGCTTCCGACTCTTTCATGCCCACAGCCGCAATCTCCGGACAGGTGAAAATTCCATGCGGCACAGCATGGTAATCAATGCTCATGGATTCCTTTAGAACGGCATTGGCATAGACCACCCGGGATTCATAATTGGCCACATGCTTGAAAAGATGTCTGCCTGTAGCATCTCCGAATCCCCAGACATTCTTGACCGAAGTCTCGAGATGCTCATCGACTACCAGCCAGCCCCTGGAGTCGGTTTTTATGCCGGCCCTGTCGGTCCTTAAAATATCCGCATTGGATGCCCTGCCTGCGGCCCCCAGGATCTTCCCGGCCTCGATCTCTTTTTCCCGGCCGGCTTTCCTGTCCCGAACCAGGGCCAGAGTGCTGTGCTCATTTTTTGGTCTGATCCCGATGACTTCATGGTTGGTCAAAATATCCATCTTTTCGCTCATCTTGCGCCTGGCCACAGCTGAGACCTCAGGCTCCTCCCCGGGCAGGAACTGCGGGTTGCGGCCCAGGATGGTCACCCTGGAACCCATGGCCGAGAAAAAATGTCCATATTCAGCCGCTACATATCCCCCCCCAAGAATCAGCAGGCTTCCAGGCAGTTCTTTTAAATTGAGCAGGGTATCGCTGGTCAGATAATCTGTCTCGTTCAGCCCGGGAATATCAGGTACTGCCGGCCTGGATCCGGAACAGAGCAGGATCATGTCTCCTTTAATCTCCTCTTTATCCATGCGCAGTGTGTAAGGCCCGGTGAATTGTGCTGCTTCCTGGTAATAATCCACTCCTTGGGAATCCTTGAGACTCTGTTTGATACTCTGACTGGTTTCAGAAACAAAGCTGCGCATACTGTCCATTATATACTGAAAATCGATCTTTTGGACATTCACATGGATGCCCTGAGCCCCGGCTTCTTCCAGATACCGCACTACTTCTGCAGGATAAACCAGAAGCTTGCTGGGAATGCAGGCCCTTGTCAGGCAGATGCCCCCCGGTTCATCCTTGTCCACCACGGCTATTTTAGCTTCCGGATCTCTGGACAGCAGTCCCTGGACAACATTCATGGCCGATCCCGTTCCGATGGCAATGCAGTCATAGTGCTTCATGCTTGGCTCCTTGGGCCCGGTTATCTGCTGCTGATCCTTAAAAAAACGGATTTTCAGGGGACCGGCAACAGGTTGTCGGTAAGGCTTCTGTGCGCTTAAATTTCCGCCGGATCAACTTAATTCCAGTTCCCTGGTATTTTCCCACAGCCCGTGAATATTGCAGTAGGCCATGGCTACTATCTTGCCCGGAGATGTGCTCTTCATAAAACAGGCCACGCTGTGACCGGTATAAACCGGCCCTTTGTCCGGGCCATTCACTGATTCCCCATGCGCAGTGAATTCAAAGTTTCCGATCTCATAAACGAAGCTGGAATCACGGGGCTTAAACAAGATCTTTATCCAGCGGATATGATGTTCCGTGGTGTTGGGATGAGAGACCTCCTTGCCCAGGCTCGCCTTGAGCTCAAATAATTCACCTGGAGAAACTTTGTCCGGACATTCAATGACCGGTACGTGCTTTTCGGTTCTCCAATCAGCAGTTTGAACCATGTCTGTAATGCTCATGCTGTCCTCCTTCTTGAAATTAAAGCTGTTTTTTAATGCTTCTGTATCCTGAATATCAAACCCGATGCCTTCCCCCGGGTGCCTGCAAAATATCTTTCTGCAGGCACATTCAGAGGGGAATTCGTGGCATACTTGTAAGGGTAGAATCAGGATATTTTCTTCATCTCGTTTCCGCAACAAATGAAACTGCAGCTGTTGGGCTCGTTGTAGCAGGCACAGTCCTGGGTGGAATCGCTGCATTCACATTCCCTGAGCACCTGCAGTTCAAGCTTGCAGTGATCACATCCATAGATTTCGTCTTTTTTCAGGTCATGACACTTGGGCATAATTTATGAACTCCTTTTTTTAAAAATTTTCACAATGTAACTATTCAGCACATTTTGTGTGTACTCTTGTTCTGGCAAACGGTGTCGGGGTCGGTATCGGTATCGGCTTCCGGCTCGGAGAGCCTACAGCTTGGAGAGGGTCGATAGAAAACCGAAAACCAAAGTTGCGTGGGGCGTTCCCCAACAGCTTCGATTCCGATCCCGATTCCGATACCGACCCCGATAAAACCAATTATCATGGTGAACAGTTACTTCACAATTAAGATTCCTGAGAACAAAAGCTCAATAAGGCTGTTTTGCTTTAGGGCAGCCAGCCGCAATCCCATACCTTGGAAATTGGTTTTGGACGGCCGACTCGTAAGTCAAACAATCTATTGGGCGTAATCGATCTCGAAGTCGATCATTTTTTTGGCGTTTTCCAGGGCTACTTCCTCTGTATCACCGCCCATGCGCACCTGTTTTATTTCGTTGCCCCGGCTGTCCTTTATTACATAAGCATAGTGAGAACAATGCTCATCATGAGGGGTAACAATGATACTGTGCTGTTTGTACTCCGTGCTTTTTTCCTGGGTCATGGCTGTTGACTCCTTTCAATTATAAGGATGTTTTCACTCTTTACCAGGCGCGTAATGCCCTGCTTCACGACGAAATGTTTATTGTGCGGAAATAAGTTTATAAACTTTATGGGCATCATCATGGGATTCTGTGTATATGGTCTCCGGCTTGGGCAGGCCGGCCGCCTTCCAGGCCAAAAGAGGATCCAGAAACTTTTCCTGCACGCACTCCCTCGGCTGGTCGATTCTTTTGCACACCGCATTCAAGATAGGGAATGCACTGAATTTTTTGTAGTAATTTCGCATAAACTGCAGTATTTCCATTGCTTCATTGTCCAGCTCAGGACCGTCAAGATATTTCAGTATGGCTCTGGCAACCTCTTCATCCCACTGCTCCGGGTTGACCAGAAATCCCTCTTCATCCACTTCAATTTCTTTTTCTTTGATATTCAGGTTGGGCATATTCTTTTCCTCCTTTGGGACAAGCCTGTTTTAAATAGAAATTAATAAGCCTCAGCTGCTCTTTTGTAGCTGCTGTACCATGAACGTTTAGATCAGGAATGGAGACAGAAATAAAGCTCAAACCCGTCTAAGGTTCGGCTTAATCGGAGCGCCAGCCGCCGGGGCCCTCGCGAAAATCCATATCCATCTCTTCGCTGATGCCGACCCTGATCTGTCTGTCACCCTCTTCAATGGTGACGTTTTTATCCGGATCAAAACCAACGTCCAGCGCCACTTCGCGCCAGTGATTACTGATCTTCTCGGCGTCCTGCCTCAATTCTTCCTGGTTTTCTTCTTTCTTGATCCATCTGGCTACCCAAA
>PWGS01000224.1 GCA_003554505.1 Desulfonatronospira sp.
CCCTTTTTCGGGCTGGGCAAGGTGGCCGCCATTTTTGCCACTGTGGTCTTTTCCATGCCGCCGGCCATCAGGTTCACCAACCTGGGCATCAGGCAGGTACCCAAGGAGCTCACCGAATGTGCTGATGCCTTTGGTGCCGACCGCTGGCAGAAGCTATTCAAGATCCAGTTGCCCCTGGCCAAGACCACTATCATGGGCGGGGTCAACCAGACTGTAATGCTGGCTCTGTCCATGGTGGTTATCGCGGCCATGATCGGGGCAGGCGGACTTGGAAGCGAGGTCTGGCGGGCCATTCAGAGGCTGCAGTCAGGAGCAGGATTTGAGGCGGGCATAGGTATCGTGATCCTGGCCATAATTCTGGACCGTCTTCTGCAGCAGCTGGCCCAGAAGGATCGCTGATGACCCGGGAAGCGAAATAGATTTCGAGGCGTGTTTTTTAAGTTCAGGGCTGATTTTTTACATGACATGTATAAAGGACATGTGTAACAGCCCGCGAATCCCTCAAAACATAATCAGGAGGTAGATCATGATCAAAAAAGGATTAGCAGTAATGACCATGCTGGCAATGTTCATTGTTTTTATGGCAGGCAGTGCCGGAGCCCAGGGAAGGCTTACTCTGGCCTACGTTGAATGGGACTGCGCCGTGGCCAGCACAAACGTGGCTCAGGCAGTGCTTCAGGAAGAGCTGGGCTACAATGTTGAACCCCTGTCCGTGAGCGCTGCTGCCATGTGGCAGGGTATCGCCTCGGGCGATGTGGACGGCATGGTGACTTCCTGGCTGCCCGTGACCCACGCTGAGTACAAGGAGGCCACTGAAGGCCAGGTGGTGGATCTGGGCGTTCTCACCGAGGGGGCCAGGATCGGTCTGGTGGTGCCTGAGTACGTGGAAATCGACAGCATTGAAGAACTAAACGCTAATGCAGACAAGTTCAACGGCAGGATTACCGGAATCGACCCTGGCGCAGGCATCATGGCCAGAACCGAAGAGGCCCTGGAAGAGTATAACCTGACCAACATGGAACTGCAGGAAGGCAGCGGGGCGACCATGGCCGCAGCCCTAAGGGAAGCAGTCCGCGACGGCGACTGGGTTGTGGTAACCGGATGGTCTCCGCACTGGAAATTCGGCCGCTGGGACCTGAAGTACCTGGAAGACCCCAAAAAAGTCTACGGCGATGCTGAATACATCGGCAAAATCGCCCGCCAGGGTCTTGAAGATGATGCCCCTGAGGCATACCATTTCCTGGACAACTTTGCCTGGACCCAGGAGCAGATGGCTGAAGTCATGGTTATGAACGAAGAAAACCCTGACAATCTGTACGGCAACGCAGTAACCTTTATCGAAGAAAACCCCGATCTGGTAAATGAGTGGCTGGGCAGATAAAAAACCTTGACTAGCCGCTTTGTTTGAATTAACAATCAGTCATTGCAGGGCATTATTTAAGCCCTGCAATGACTGATTTTTTTACAGCTCAACAAAATTTGTCTCTATGTTCCCCGGTAGCTCAATTACGCCTCCGGAGTAACTAGAGCGGGTAGAGCCTGTCACGCCAGAGGTGTGATTAATCACGCTGGAAGCGTGACTGGCGGTTCAAAAATAAAAATTTGTCTCTATGTTCCCCGGTAGCTCAATCGGCAGAGCGGGTGGCTGTTAACCACTAGGTTGGCGGTTCAAGTCCGTCCCGGGGAGCCAAATTTCAAAGGGGCTGAACTTATATTTGAGTTCAGCCCCTTTTTTTATCGTCCTACGGTCCAGCAGGTGAGATGCGGTTATATCATCTGAAGCCGGCAAGAAAATGCCTGAGCCCTGCCGCATAGGGTCAAAGATGGCTCTGACTGTCCAGTTTCCAGTAGCACATGCAAGTTTTAAATATGTTTTGAAGGCTTGTGCAACAGCCTGTAAGCAGATATAAACAATTACAGTCTTTTCAGGCAAAATAAAGGATGTGATGAGCTGGCCCGATGTTGTTGGCGGGCGAAAGCTCAACGCAGAGAATCAAGGCGGGATAAATTATGGTTAGAAAGAGAGCAGTCAAAGAATATGATGTCATAATCGTGGGGTGTGGGCCGGCCGGTCTCTTTGCTGCTTATTATCTTGGCGAGCATACGGACCTGAAGGTTCTGGTGCTGGAAAAGGGCAAGTCTTCACAGAAAAGGCTCTGTCCCATCAACGGGGAGCAGGAGTGTCAGCGCTGCAGGCCATGCAATATAATGTCCGGTGTGGGCGGAGCAGGCCTTTTTTCCGACGGCAAGCTGAATTATATTCATAAGCTGGGCAAGACGGATTTGAGCCAGTTCATGCCGGTTTCCGAGGCCAGAGAGCTCATCTGTGAGACTGAAGATATCTACAACCGTTTCAATATGGACGGAAAAGTATACCCCACAGACATGGAAAAAGCCAGAAATATCCGTAAAGATGCCCTGAAAAACGGCATTGACCTGCTGCTCATCCGGCAAAAGCATCTTGGAAGCGACAAGCTGCCCGGACATATAGCCGCCATGGCGGAATATGTCCGGGAGACTGGTGTAAACATCCATACCTCTGAAGAGGTCAAAGATGTCCTTGTAGAGAATGGGCGGGTGCAGGGAGTGGCAACCAGCCGCAGGCAGTACCGGGCCTCCAGTGTCATCCTGGCTCCGGGCAGGGTGGGAGCGGAATGGATGGGTGGAATGGCCAGACGTCACTGCCTGGATATATCCCAAAGGGGTATCGAGGTGGGGGTGCGGGTGGAAGTAAACCGGGATATCATGTGCGATCTATGCGATGTAATCTATGACCCGACATTCTTTATCCGCACCAACACCTACGATGATCAGGTCCGTACTTTCTGCACCAACCAGGGCGGCTACGTGGCCCTGGAGAACTATCAGGACTTCGTCTGCGTCAACGGGCATGCCTATATGGACAAAAAGTCGGACAACACCAACTTCGCCTTCCTGTCCAAGGTGGTCCTGGAAGATCCGGTTACCAGCAATCAGGCATACGGTGAATCCATTGGCCGGCTGGCCACCATCATCGGCGGGCACAGGCCGATACTGCAGCGCTTCGGCGATCTCAGGCGGGGAAGACGTTCCACCTGGAACCGTGTGCGCAACAGTTTCGTGGAGCCCACCTTGAAGAACGTAACCTGCGGGGATATTGCCATGGCCCTGCCGGAGCGGACCCTGCGCAATATTGTCGAGGGGCTGGAAAAGCTGAACAAGGTGATCCCAGGCGTGGCCAGCGAAGGCACCCTGCTTTACGCACCGGAGATCAAGTTTTTCGCCACCCAGGTGCAGACCAGCAATGTCCTGGAGACTGCCGTCAGGGGGCTTTTCGTGGCCGGAGACGGCCCTGGAGTTGCCGGCAACATAGTTTCCGCATCAGCCACAGGACTGATCCCGGCCAGGGAGATTGCAAAAAGACATGCATCCGGGACAGGTGAAAGCTGATCCCCGGCCGGAGAGATCTCTACGGGCTGATCAGTCCATCTGCACGATTTCCCAGGTTCCGTCGGGCTGCCTGCAGGCGGTGCCGTAGATGGTTTCTTCTTCCCCGCCTATATCGGCCTCAGTGGTGAATTCACGGCAGTACCGCCCCTCGTCGCTTTCATAGGTTTCCCTGGGGGTTACTTCGTGGGATATGTCTGTGTTCGGGTTATCCCATTGAGATGTTTCACCATCTGGATTGGTTTCCAGGGCTTGGCCCATTTTCCGCTGGTCCATCTCATCCATGCGGTCCAGGTAGCTGCCCACATATCCGCCCAGGGCCGCACCCGCCAGGGTGCCGCCGATGATTGCAGCGGTCTGTCCGGTACCGCTGCCTACCTGGGAACCGATTACACCGCCTCCTATGCCTCCCAGGCCGGCTCCGCCCACAGTGTGCTTCTGTCCTCCGCAGCCGGCCATCAAGGCCAGAGCCGCCAGCAGAGCTGTAAAGTAAACGATTGTGCGCATATCTTTCCTCCAATGTTTTACATACAAGTTCTGCATTGATCATACCATAAAAATATAAAACATCCTGCAGTCATGTAAACAAGCCCCTGCCCAGCAATTGATCCCGGATCTGCCCGGAAAAGAGCACAGCATATGCAGCAATAATGTCACATGTATCAGTATGGCCTTCTTTTCGGGGTTGTGCAGGCCTTTGCTCAGGGCGCGCCATTAGTCTGCTCCAGGCAAACCTGCCCGGAAGGCAACTGTTCAGAGTAAGGTCAACAGGTAGCTGCAGTGGTCCGGGAATTCAACAAGCAGGTTCCAGGCCCAATGCCCTTTATTTTGTCCGGTATGCACAAGGCTGCTTTAATTTCCAGATTTAAAGCCTGTAAGCAGGAAAATAACCCAGGAAACCTGCTCTTTTCGTCTTGAGAAGTATATTATTATGAATTATAATGTATTTTACGGCAAAAAGTCAAAAAACAAGTTTTAGTTCTTAAGTTTTTTTCAATCATTATTTGAATCCTTGATCTTTGTTGTCTGGCTTTTTGTCCTTTACGCCTGTAAAACCGATTTTTTGCGGGCTTGGCTGATCTGCAAGAAATCCTTGAAGATTAATGAAAAAAGGGGGGAAGATGATTGAAAAGCTGACCCGCGAGATGCAGACCCTGCCCAGAATCTCCGAGGAAAGCGCCCAGGCTTACCGGGACAACCTGCTTTTTATGGTGGAACAGGTGAACAGGATAATGAATTCCAGAACTGACAGGGATCTTTTGATCGGCAGCAATCCTGTAGGCATGATGCTGGACAACCACAGAAATCACGCCGTATTCATGTCCAATGTGTTTCTGTTCAACCAGCATGAACTCCTGCTGGCGGTGGTACCATGGGTTTATCGCAGTTACCACAATCAGGGTTTTGCCCATGCTTACTTTCCGGCACATCTCCAGGCCTGGAAACAGGTCTTGTTCGAGCATCTGCCCGACAAGGTCAATGCCCCTCTGCTTCAGGTCTATGACTGGCTCCTGGCCCACCACGAAGAATTTATTGCCTGCTCTGAGAACACGTCTTTCCTGAATATTCAGGTCAGGGCCCAATGGGAGGATGTGGTGCAAAGATTTGTCCGGGCCGTATTGCAGGGAGACAGCAAGTCAAGCCTGTCAATCAGCAGGAAATATGTTTCCGGGCCTGAGGATTTACAGGAGTTTTATCTGCAGGTTATCCAGCCTGCCATGTATCTGATCGGCGAGAAATGGGAAATGGGAGAAATATCCGTAGCCAAGGAACATCTGGCCTCTGCCACGGTGAACAGGATTCTGGCCCAGCAGTATCTGGAATTCATGCCTGCAGTGGAACCCACCAGGCCCAGCGTTCTAGTCACTACTGCTGCCAATGAATTCCATGAGATGGGAGCCCAGATGGTGGCTAACAGCCTGGAACTGGACGGCTGGGAGGTGCAATACCTGGGAGCCAACACCCCGAACCAGGACCTTCTGGACCTGATTCAGGAAAAACAGCCATTTATCCTGGCTATGTCCATTGCCATGCCTTTTAATCTGGAGTCCGCTCAGCAGGTCATTGGCCACATCCAGGGCTGGCCTGCACAAAACAGGCCCAGGATCATGCTCGGCGGGCTGGCTCTGCAGACTATGCCGGGCTTGACTCAGGTTCTGGGATCAGACGGTTATGCCCGGGATTGTCAACAGGCAGTGGATCTGGCCAGAAAATGGTACAGGGAATACACAGCATGAACCTCAGCCGGCTGATCAAAGATAATCCGGAAATCACTGCCAGGTTTATGGACATTTCCGGCACCAGTCTGGTTATTCTTACTGATGTCCGGTACCGGATCCTGGAATGCAACCAGAGTCTGGCTGTAATACTCCATCTAAACCAGAAGCCTCTGGGCAGGTTTCTGGGCGAGCTGCTCTGTCCACTGGAACAAAATGAATTTAATGTAATCTTGTCTCAAAAAGATAATGGCGTGTTATTACCCCAGGTGCTCCAGGTCTGTTATGGCGAGGCCCTTTATCGTTGCTACTCCTTTGAGATCCAGGAAGGTTTTCTTATATTCGGTGATCGTTTTGAAAGTGCGGACAATGAAGTCCTGGAGAGCATGTCTTTGCTGAACAATGAACTTTCCAGCCTGAGCCGGGAACTGAGCAGAAAAAACAGGGAACTGGCGGAAGCCAACCGGAAAATTACTGAGCTCATGCGCACTGATCCCTTAACAGGCCTGGCCAACAGGCGCTTTTTCCAGGAGAGGCTTGCAGAGGTCCTGGCTTTGGCTAGACGCAAGCATTCTGCCCTGGCGGTAATCCTGGCAGACCTGGATCATTTCAAAACCATCAATGACAATTATGGACATGATGCCGGAGACAGGGTGCTGCAGAAATTTGCCGCACTTTTAAAGGAGAATTGCCGCACGGAAGATCTGGCTGTCCGTTTCGGAGGTGAGGAATTTCTGTTGCTTTTGCCCCAGAGTACAGCTGCCCAGGCCCTGCAACTGGCAGAGCGCATCAGAGGCCTGTTGGAAGGGGCAGACATTCTTGGCAATGACATTAGGATTACCGCCAGTATGGGTATCGCGGAACTGGCTTTTGAGGACACCATGGACAGCCTGCTTAAAAGGGCTGATCAGGCCCTGTACCAGGCCAAAAAGACCGGGCGCAACCGGGCGGTGATTCTTTAAGAAGCTTAAAAAGACCTCTGAGACAGTAAAAGGGCGAAACGTGACTTTGTAAAATCAAAAGAGGGGTATCATGAACGAGCGCTACCTGATTCAGAAGATCGCCACCTGTGACAAGTGCCACGGACACGGGAAGGTTGAAAACCCGCTCTGGACGGAACTTATTGAAGAAGTAGGGGAGGACTACCTCAAGAACCTGAGCAAGCAGGACTACAACCAGCTTTTGATCGAAAAGGGCCTTCTGAGTTTCGGCAGATATGAGCCCCGGGAGATGAAGTGCAGCAACTGCAAAGGCTCAGGAGAGTTTTTGCACAACGTAAACCTGGAAGATGTGCCCGTTGTTCAGGATCTCATGAAGCGCCTGGAAAACCTGGAAAATAAATCATGAGTAACCATTCAGGGGGTGCCGGAACCGGCCAGGGGACAGTCCC
>PWGS01000206.1 GCA_003554505.1 Desulfonatronospira sp.
AGGGTAAGGCCCGACCTGCGGGCGATATCCAGTCCCAGCGAGGAAGGCGCGGTCCGGGACAGCACCACAGGTATGCCCATGCGGGCGCATTTGAGCACCATGTCCGAGGTCAGCCTGCCCGTGGTATAAGCCGCTCCGCCAGGGGAAAACCGCCCCAGCAGAATAGCCCCCATGAGCTTGTCCACCGCATTGTGCCTGCCCACATCTTCGTAGCATACCTGAAAAACGCCTTCGCTGAAGTATCCGCAGCCGTGCACGCAATGGGTGTCCTGGGACAGTGATGACCAGGAAAGGGTTCTTTTGATGAGCTCTGCCACCTCATGAAAAGAGATACAGAAGTCTGCAGGCTCCGGGTAATCCTCGTGCAGGAGCCTCCTGGCTATTTTGCCCGTACCTCCGCAACCAGAGGTGGTGATCATCTCGTCATCCGGCCTGGGGGTTGTCTCGGCGTATACATTGACCCGGCCCTGCTCACAGACCTCTATGTCGAATATTTTATCCCCGGGCTCAATGAGCCCCTGCCCGAAAAGGTAGCCCACAGCCATTTCCTCCAGATTGCTGGCCATGACCATGGCCGTGCCCACGGGCTCGTCGTTCAAGAAGACCCCCACCGGCTTTTCTTCCAGGACCAGTTCCCGGATCCGGCTTTCCCCTTCAGGGGTATACAGATCCGTAATGCCCTCCACTGTAACCATTACATTTTAAACCTTTATAAAATGTTTGCCGTTTATCAGCCAGTCTCCCATGCCTTCCACCTCTTCTTCCCCATGCCCTATCCTCTATGCTCCATGCCCCAGGCTCCATGCTCCATGCCCCATGCCCTATGCTCCATGCTAACCCAGAGCCTGCTCCAGGTCGGCCAGGATGTCATCTATATGCTCCAGGCCCACGGAAAGGCGGATGAAATCCGGGCTTACTCCGGCGCTTTTCTGCTCTTCTTCTGTAAGCTGGGCATGAGTGGTTGATGCCGGGGGAATGGCCAGGCTGCGGGCATCACCGATATTGGCCAGGTGGCTGAAAAGCTTGAGCCTGTCTATGAACCTGCGCCCTGCCTCCAGGCCGCCCTTGATCCCGAATCCCACCAGAGCCCCGAAGCCTCCCTGCAGGTAACGGCGTGCCTGCTCATGGGTGGGGTGGTTATCCAGTCCCGGGTACAGGACCCAGGATACAGCAGGGTGATCTCTTAAATAACGTGCTGTGGCCATGGCATTGTGGCTGTGTCTTTCCATGCGCATGGCCAGGGTTTCTACGCCCTGCAGGATCAAAAAACTGTTAAACGGTGAAATGCAGGCACCAGTATCGCGAAGCAGCACGGTCCTGGCCCGGATGATATAGGCGGCCCTGCCCACGGCCTCGGACCAGACCACACCGCCGTAAGAGGGATCAGGCTGTGTAAGCATGTAAAACCTGTCCGAGGCTTTCCAGCCGAAGTTGCCGCTGTCAACTATGACCCCGCCTATGGAATTGCCGTGTCCTCCGCAGAACTTGGTCAGGGAATGCACCCCTATATCCGCTCCGGCCTCAAAAGGTCTGCAGAGTACAGGAGTAGGCACGGTATTGTCCACTATAAGCGGCACCCCGGCCCGGTGGGCGGTTGCAGCCAGTTCTGCCAGATCCGGGGTGTCCAGGCCTGGATTGCCCACGGTCTCCACAAACATGCATTTGGTTTTGTCCGTCACGGCATCTGCAAAGGCCTGCGGGGAAGCTGCATCCACAAAGGTGGTTTTGATCCCATAGCGCGGCAGGGTATGATGAAAAAGGTTGTAGGTTCCGCCGTAAAGGCTGGAAGCCGAAACCATGTGGTCACCGCTCTCGCAGATGTTCATAACTGCATAGGTGATGGCAGAGGATCCCGAACTGGTGGCCACCGCCCCTACTCCCCCTTCCAGGAGGGCCATTCTTTTCTCCAGGACGTCAGTGGTGGGGTTCATTATCCTGGTATAGATATTTCCCGTGGCTTCCGGGGCGAAATCCTCAGGCCTCAGGCCTTCTGTTTCCAGATTGAGCCTGGGAGCCCACACTTCGGGCTTCAGGCTGAACAGTGAAGCCGCATCCTGAGTGTCGGAAAATACAAAACTGGTGCTCTGATATATGGGCACCGCCCGGCTGCGGGTGGCCACATCAGGTGTGTGGCCGCCATGCAAAGAAATGGTTTCCGTTCTCCAGTTTTTTTTGGTCATAAAAATTGACTCCTTATAGGCTATGAATCTCTGGCTTCTTGTACTGAAAAGGCCAGACTGAAAACCCGGCAATGCATATTTCTTGACAGTTCCGGATTCTTTGCGGAATATGCGTTCTTCTTGATACTTTTGCGAATAAGTAACCTTTTTTAACTAAAATTGCAAAAGCTTTCACAACCCGCAAACTGCCCACTGCAAAAAACATTGGACATGACAAGGCTGCCGGACCAGGAGCACAATACCTGTTTGATTTTTAGGCTTTCCCTTAGTATTCTATACTATTGTGTTTGCATCTGCAAAAACTGTCTGCAGCCTCAATTGAATGGTCAATCTCCCGGAATGCATCATATTGCCTGACTCCGGGATCATGTTTACCTTGACAAGCAGTTGGTTTTCATCCGGAAAGAAAGACTTTCCGGATAAAAGCCTGTTGCCGGTTTTTTGCTGCAAGGGTTGGCGTGGCACGCATGATACTCGGAATACAGCTTAAATTCTAGAATGACAGACAGGAGAACTCATGACCCGGGACAGTCACCTTCCAGATTCCAGCGTGGGCCTGGTTGAGACCCAAAGCGTCACCTTCAGGGGCGCTGAGTGGGTGCTTAAGCTGGAATCCGGCAAGACCCTGCACCCGGTTACAGTGGCCTATGAAACCTACGGCCGGCTTTCCCCGGAAAGGGACAACGCCGTCCTGGTCTGCCATGCCCTGTCCGGAGATGCCCATGCAGCAGGCTACCACACCGGCGAACCCGGGGAAAAGCCAGGATGGTGGGAAATGCTCATTGGGCCCGGCAAACCCCTGGATACTGACCGCTACTTTGTAATCTGCAGCAACTTTCTGGGAGGCTGCAAAGGCACCACCGGCCCCGCCGATACAGATCCGGCCACAGGCCGGCCGTATGGTCTCAACTTCCCCTTTTACACGGTCCGGGACATGGTCCAGGTCCAGAAGTGGCTGGTGGACTACCTGGGAATAAAAAAGCTTCTGGCGGTTATCGGCGGTTCGCTGGGCGGTATGCAGGTGTTGCAGTGGGCCATAAGCTATCCCGAAATGGTCCTTGGGGCCATACCCATAGCCACCACCGCCCGTATGTCCCCGCAGGCCATAGCCTTCAACGAGGTGGCCAGGCAGGCCATCATGAGCGATCCATCCTGGAACTACGGGCTGTACAAGCCGGATCAGCAGCCGGAAAGCGGCCTGGCCCTGGCCAGAATGATCGCCCACATCACTTATCTTTCGGAAAATGCCATGCTGCGCAAGTTTTCCCGGCGCATGATCGACGGCACAGAACGCGGGTTTAAGCTGGAAGCGGATTTTCAGGTGGAGAGCTACCTGCATCACCAGGGCAGCACCTTTGTAAAACGCTTTGACGCCAACACATATCTCTATATCACCCGGGCCATGGACTACTTTGACCTGCACCAGGACTACGGCAACCTCAAAAACGCCTTTGAGCCCTGCAAAAGCTCATTTCTGGCGGTTTCCTTCACCAGCGACTGGCTCTTCCCCCCGTCCCAGTCCCAGGAACTGGTCAAGGGCCTGCGCCAGGCGGGCAAAAACGTATCCTACTGCAATATCGGCAGCGATCAGGGACACGACGCATTCCTGCTGCCCGGCAACCGCATGGGGGACGTGGTCTCTGGCTTTCTCACCAGGCTGGAAAAGGAGGTGCGGGTTGCAGTCAAGTGAAGGCAAAGTCCGTTTCGACTGGAAAAGAAGCCTGTACAGGGACAGGGAGCTGGACCCATACATCCTGGAACTTGCCGGTACCGGTGAGCGCGTCCTGGACCTGGGCTGCGGCCGGGGAGAACTTTTAAAGAAACTAAAAGAAGAAAAACAGGTCCGGGAACAGGGCATAGAGCTGAACTCCGAGCATGTGGCTGATTGTCTGGCCCAGGGCCTGTCGGTTATCCAGGCGGACCTGGAGGAGGGACTCAATGATTTTCTGGGGGACTGCTTCGACCTGGTGATTTTAAACCAGGTCCTTCTCACAGTGAAAGACCCCCTGGCCCTGCTCCAGCAGGCCCTGCGCATCGGCCACAGGGCGGTGGTCCCATTTCCCAACTTCGCCCACTGGCGAATCAGGCTGCATCTGCTGTTTACCGGAAGGCTCCCGGTAAACCAGACTCTGCCCTACAAATGGTACGAGTCTCCGGAAATAAGGCTGGCCACCATCAAGGATTTCCAGGAATTATGCCGGGAACTGCAGTTGGAGATCGTCAGCAAGCGCTTTTTGCAGCTGAACTACCTGGTTCAGAACAGGCAGATAAATGTCTGGCCGAACCTGCGGTCCACTGTTGCCCTTTTCTGCCTGCGCCAGGGCGGATGAAAAACGGTTTCCAGCCAGTAATATTTGTCTTTTCAGCAGGTTTGATGTTAAAGATGACCCATGTTCAGGCATGAAGACATTTTTTACATGCTCTGGGACGAATCCCACCTCTGGGGGCTGATGCTCTGGAGGGCCCTTAAGGATCTGCAAATCCCGGCCCGGATTATCAGGTCCTGGGAAATCCGACAGGGGATTTTAAGCAATCAGCCCCCGGCCGGCCTGCTGGTACCCGGGGGCTGGGCCAGACTCAAGGCTGACAGCCTGGGCCTGGAAGGGATGTCCGGCATAAGGGATTATATTTCTGCCGGGGGCAAATATCTGGGTATCTGCGGAGGTGCCGGACTGGGGCTCAGCTCTGCTTCTGGAGCTCCCTGTCTGGACCTGTGCGGCTGGTCCAGAAAACCCATGCGGGACAGGCTGCCCAATTTCAGCGGGCATATCCGCTGCAAGGTACGCCTGCCCCACTGGAAAGAAAGCCGGCGGGACATCCTCCTGCCGGTATGGTGGCCCTCCCAGTTCGAGCCCGGGGACAATGCTTCAGACGGGGTCAAGGCCCTGGCAGAATACCTGGAGCCGCATCAGGACTTCTGGACAGCCGACCTGCCCTACAGCGACCTGAAGCAGGCAGACATCTTCAAATGGGAGAAGGTCTACGGCATCAACCTGAACCCGGAGCTTTTACACCGCGAACCCTGCATCCTGCACGGCACCCTGGGCCAGGGTGAGTTCGTCCTCAGCTACTCCCACCTGGAAACACCTCAATCGCGGCATGCCAACAGGCTTCTGCGCGACATTCTCTTTACCTGGCTTGGCTGGAGTGTTCCCAGGGAAGTCAAAGCCCGGGTCAGCAGCTGGGACCTGAAAAATATCGCTCCTGTGTGGGATGATGATGTGCTTATGCGGTGCAGGCATGGCCTGGAGGAAATAATCGATCTCGGCCGGACTCATTTCCTTTTCTACTGGCGTACCCCCTGGCTCCTGGGGTGGCGCAGGGGGGTGCCTGGCTCTCCGGTGAACTTTTTGTACGCCATGGCCGGGCCCGCCCTGGGGCAAAGCCCGAGGAAAGAGACACAACACTTCTGGACAGGGGAAAAAGAGGCCTTTGATCACCACCTGGATTCATTTCTTTCCAGGCTTAAAACCTATCTTACAAGAGAACGTCTGGCCATGTCCCTGGCCCCCTCATCACCTGAAGCAAGCTCGGACCTGGACCTGCAGCAGGAAAAACAGGAGCTCTTCGGCTCCTTTCCCGGGTACGGAGGACTTTACGGACGGCTTATCCAGCCCCTGGACCACCTGCTTTACCTGCTTGAGTCACAAGCAGACTGAAGTAAATGCTTTCCATATACTGCCCCCGGTCACATCCCGGGCGTTAAGCAGTATATGCGGACCACGGTAAAGCTGCTGCAGACTTTTTCAGTTATGACCGTAATAACTGTAAAACTCCGGGTGGACTGAGATAATCCCCTTGTCCTTTTCTTCCACGCGCACCACCTTCTCGGGCATAAGACCCACGTCCATGGCCAGGTCCTCTATCCTGGCCTTTTCCTTGTTTACCGCCTCGCTCATGGTATCAAACCTGGCTACTTCCACCCACTCTTCCATGTCCTGCTCCTGTTTTACCGAGTTAAACCGTTTGCGCTTTACAGACTATTCTATCCAGCCTCCGGGATTTTTGTCTCCCTGCCCCGGTTCCCCGGGGCTACATGTCATCATCCGGCCATGGGGTGCATCTGCGACAGGGTGCATAACCGGCATAAAAGGCCTCCCGCAGGGTTTCAACCTCCTGGCGGTTGTGCCCGGACATTCTCTGCCCGTACCCGCAGCCAGGATGGTGGAAACGTTTACTGCGCTTGTTGCCCACCCATGTCTCCACTTCAGGATGCTGCTGCAGAACTCTGGGCCAGAAGCCTGCATCCTCGTTAATGGCTCTTTGCTGGGCTCTGAGCAGAGCCCGGGAAATACTTTCATCCTGGTCCTCGTGAGGGTAATAAAAGGCCAGGCCTTCGCGCACCAGCAAGAGGCCGATGTTTTCTCCGGAAGGCAGGTAAGCATGGGCCAGGGTCCTTCCGTATCGATCCTCTGAAACCTGTCCGGTTTTCAGGGTTATGCCCCTGTCCTGTACAAGCTCTTCCAGCCTGGCAGTGGCCTCCTGTGCAAAATACTGGTCAGGACGCCCGTTGCCGGCCGTTTCCGGGGCATCTATCCCCTTTATCCGGACCACCTCACGGCCTTCAAGGATCAGGGTGTCGCCGTCGGGCACCCAGGCAACCCGGACATCCCTGGTCTGCGCCCCCGCCTGCGCCAGACCGAAAAACAGGATTAAAAAAAACATCCATAAAATACATGCCGGCCACCGTGTTCTCATAACCCCTCCCCTCCGCTGTCCTTTAATCCACTACTGCCCCATCACTTGCACCCTGATCCTGAACCCCTCAATGTCTCAATGCCTGAATCCATATTCTTAATCAACTCTCATAATAGGTCTTAAGAGAGGAACTGCG
>PWGS01000084.1 GCA_003554505.1 Desulfonatronospira sp.
CCCTGGCAATGGCCACCCGCTGCTGCTGCCCGCCGGAAAGCTGCGAGGGATGATAATGGGCTCTTTCTGCCAGGCCCACCTTGGTCAACAGTTCCATGGCCTGGTCGCTGGCCTCTTTTTTATCAGTCCCCCTTACTTTTCTTGGGCCGAAGGCCACATTTTCCAGAGCGGTCATCTGGGGAAAAAGGTTGAACTGCTGAAAGACCATGCCTGCTTCCTGGCGTATGTGTCGAAGATCGGTCCCGGGATCCACCACGCTCTTGCCGTCCACCAGCAGATCGCCGGATGTGATGGTCTCCAGGACATTGATGCATCGAAGCAGGGTGGATTTTCCGGAGCCTGAGGGACCCAGGACAACCACCACTTCTCCCGTATTTATGGACAGGTCGATATCATGCAGGACCTGGGAGTCTCCAAAACTCTTGCACACTTTTTTGCATTCTACAATTTTCATATGATCTTCATTCTCCGTTCGAGCCAGCGAAGTGAAAGCGCCAGAACAGTCGTCAGCACAAGATAAATGAGAGCCACAGCGGTCCAGACTTCCAGGGCCCTGAAGGATGAGGCCATAATCTCCTGTCCCTGGCGGGTCAGTTCTCCGACTCCAATGACAATAAAAAGCGAGGTATCCTTCAGTCCGATAATAAACTGGTTGCCCAGAGGCGGAATCATCCTGCGAAACGCCAGCGGGCCGACGATATACCGGGTCACCTGAAACCTGGACAGTCCCAGGGCCAGTCCGGCATCAACATAACCCTTGTTTATGGACAGAACCGCTCCTCTGACGATTTCCGCAATATAGGCCCCGGCGTTGATGGCCAGAACAAGTATGGCTGCATACACCCCGGTCATTCTTATGCCCATGGCCAGGGGCAGGGCGAAGTAGACGAACATGGCCTGGACAACTATGGGGGTGCCCCTGATAATCCATACATAAACGGCACCGACATAATTCAGAACAGGTATCCTGTAAGCCAGGATAAGACCGGTAAGAACCCCCAGAGCCATTCCGCCCAGCAGACCATAAACAGTTATGTGGATGGTCAGCTTTACTCCCTGCATCAATTGCGGGAGGGGGGAAAGGACAAATTCGTATTGAAAATCCATAAGTCAACCATAAGGTAAAAGTGGTATTAAAAAGAAGGGTGAACTCAAGGGAAACGTTGAGAAGAAAAGCCCCGCAGGCGATTTCACCTGCGGGGCTCAATGTTATCTGGGGTTGGGGTCTGTGCCGAACCCCTTTCTGTATATTTCGGCGTATTCACCAGAATCTACCAGCTCCAGAAAGGCGACATTAACATCATTTCGCAGTTCGCTGCCCAGGGGAAAGCCGATACCGTATGACTGGGACTGCATGCGGGGGCCCACGGCCTTGACCTGGCCGTCACCAGCAGTCTGGATATAGTACATCACATTGGGGGTGTCGTGCATGGCCGCGTCGACTCTGCCTGCCCGGACCTCCATGTATGCGGCCTCAATGTTCGGGAACTTGACAATGTCGGCGGGGTTGAGCCGGGGAGCATGATCTGCACTGGTTGTCCCGGTACGTACAGCGATTGTCCTGCCCTCTATGTCTTCAGGTCCCTGGATTTCGTCATTGTCTTTCATGACCAGAATGCTAAGTCCGCTGTCGTAATAAGGATGTGAAAAGTCAACAACTTTCTCGCGTGCCGCAGTAATGGTGATGCCTGCCAGAGCTGCATCTACACTTCCAGTCTGCAATGCCGGAACAATGCCGGAAAAGTCCATGGGCTGCAGCTCATATTCTACGCCAATTCTTTCAGCAATAGCGTCCCAGAGGTCTATGTCAAAACCTACATATTCACCTGTGTCAGAATCTCTGAATTCAAAAGGTACAAATGCTGTATCCACTGCAACTGTTAGTTTCTTGGCATGCAGCGGGGCAGCAAACATGCTCATAAACAAAAAAATACCCAGAATCAGACTTAACGTAAATCCGGCTTTTTTCATCACTACCTCCCTAAAGTAAAAGATAAAAAGTACACATAAATCCAAAAGACAATACGATCAAGAACTATAACAAAACATTATATAAATATATACTAAAATCAAAAAGCGAATTAGTGCAGGCAATAATACAGTCCAGTTTGTCCTATCTTGCCGGCATAAGACTTAAGAAGCTTCATACACACTCTTTCTGGATTCGGGGAAATAATATGTCTCTTTATACTACAGTTGCATTGCTGTCAATAATTGTTCAGACGTGCCTGCAAAAAGTCGGTTTTATTGCATCCAGGATCCGTTCAGGGAATCTTCAGGAGCCGGTCCTGTGTAACACCTGTGGAAGCCCTGCTGATCTCCGCTGGGATAATAATTTTTTAATTATGGAAATGTTCCTGCCGTGTCAATTCTAAAAAACAAAGGCCCTCAGAGTGGAGATGCATATCAGCCCGGTGAGCAGAGAGAGGATGAGGTTCCGGGTAAAGACGGCCGCTGCAGCGGTAATGGCAGCGGAAATGAATTCGGCAGGACCTTTTCCCGCCAGGCTGGGAACAATTATGGCCACAAGGATGGAGGCGGGTACATGATTCAGGAAAGCGCTGATGCGCGGAGGAGGCGTTATTTTACTGATGATGAACAGACCCCCTGCCCGGGTGAAATAGGTGGCCGCGGTCATGAGTATTATGCACGCGGCAAAGACCAAATTGCCATCTTCAAGCATCCCTGAGTGCTCCGACGATTCCCCCGGCCAGTCCGCCAAGGATGATGTACCATTTTCCGGGTAGAACCAGAAAAAACAGCCAGGCCACTATGCCCGCTATCAACCAGACAGGCAGCTGAGATTTTCCCTTCCAGAAAAATATGAGCAAGGAAAGAAAAACAGCGGTAAATGCAAAATCAAGCCCCAGAACAGACGGGTCCCTGAAATACCTGTCCACCAGAGAAGACATTGTGGCCCCCAGACCCGTAGCACTGTTCCAGAAGACATAGATGCAAAGCCCGGAGCCAAGGAAAAAACCGGCGTCTTTTCGGCCTGAAGCCATTTCCCTGACGGAAAGGGCCCAGGACTCGTCGGTCAAGAAAAACAGACTGAAATAGGTCTTGCTCGGAGGGAGGCGAACCAGCCAGTCACGCATGGCCGCGCCCATGAGCAGGTGTCTCAGGTTTACCGCAAACACCGTCGCGGTGAGGGCCAGCACAGGCAGATGGTCAGCCCAGAGTTCCAGTGCCATGAGCTGGGATGCACCCGCGAACACGGTCAGACTCATTATCTGGGCCTGCAGAGGAGTCATTCCGGCCTGGACAGCAAGCACGCCGAATACGATTCCATAAGCGAAAACGCCAATCCCCAGGGGGATGCACTTTAGAAAACCTTCGGCGATTCCTTTGCCGCTGAAAACAACCCGTGTGCCGGGGCTTTTGTTTGTAGAAGTTTTCATTGTGCCGCTCGAAAAATCCCTTGATGATAAATCCAAAAAAAGAAAACTCTACCAACAGTGGTGCGGCAGAGCGAGTAAATATTTATAGTTTCTCAAGTATGGATTCTTGTCAATCAATATGTCAGAAGACCGGAGATTGCTTGTGCAGGGTAAGACACTTGCCTAGCACGGGTATATCTGCCAAAAGGTACTGGAGCCGTTTGATAATATCTTTCCAAAGGATGTCTTAGCGGAATGAAAAGTTTGATGCGCAACATGCTCAATTTGAGACAGCACAACAGGGTTGTGGTTACGGGTATAGCCGGGGGCGGCAAAACTGTTTTTCTGACCTCGCTCATTTCTCATCTCATGGAATTCGGCCAGGGACAGTTCCATTTGGGAAGGGGGGTGGATATAACCGATTTCAGGGAAATTCCCGGCAGGGATAAATGGCCTCCATATTTTCCTCATTCCACTTTTCGCGAGGACCTGGCCAGGGGCGAATGGCCGGAAAAGACCACGGACTGTTCCGAGTTTATCTGCCAGTTCAGGCGTTCGGACTGGATGCTGCATGCCCAGAAGATGTCTTTTTTTGATTTTCCAGGGGAACGTATTTCCGATGCGGCTGTTGCAGCGTTCAACGACTACGGGCAGTGGTCGGATCATATTTTGTCCCACTTTTCCCGTCATCATGACTACGCCAGGGCAGCAGGTCCGTATCTTGAATATATCCGGGAAAAACAGTTGGATCCGCAGAGACTTCTGTCTCTTTATCGGCAGACCCTTGCCCGCCTTATCCTGGATTACAAACCCCTTGTCACACCATCAGTCTATTTGCTGGACCAGCATGGCAAACCTGCTGAACCGGGAAGTGTGGAGGAAATTGCTTCCCGCAGAGTTGCAGGCCTGGCTGAACATCGTCAGTTTGCTCCCCTTCCGGAAAAAGCCCGCCGGGACAACCCGGAACTGTCCAGGCAGATGTCCGTGGAATACAAAATATATAGAAAGCAGGTGGTTCTGCCGGTCTTTGAAAAGATTTCCAGGGCCGGTTCCCTGGTGGTGCTTGTGGATATTCCGTCCCTGCTTGCCGGTGGGGTGGGGCGCTACAATGACAACCGCCAGATACTTCTGGACCTGTTCGAGGTTATGAGGCCCAGTTCTGATCTGGGGACAATGCTGTTGCGGTATTTTAGATTCTGGCAGAAAAGTCTGAACCGCGTGGCCTTCGTTGCAGCCAAAGCCGACCTGGTGCACCCTGTGGATATAGAAAACAGGCGGTTGATAGGTCTTTTGAAGATGATGACCGAAAGGGCCAGAAGGATGCTGCCCCAGGTTGAGAGCGAGTGGTTTGTGTGCAGTGCCTGCCATTCGACTTTTCCGGTAAAAGGCGTACGCAGGCTCAAGGGGAAGATAGCCAGGGACAACCCGGGCAGGGAATTCAAGGAATACAGCGTGCCTGAACTACCTGTAACCTGGCCTGAGAACTGGTCTGCCGGAGATTATCCCTTTTTCCGGGTCTACCCTGATGCGCCGGAAAACTATCTCCTTCCCCCCCGGCATACAGGTCTGGATCGGGTATTTGAATTCATTTCCGGCTAGCAGGCTGTAGAAAATCTCCCAATTGCTGCGTCGCTGCAAAAAGTTCAGGCTCTTAGGTATGTCTAACTACGCCCTGGTGAAACGAAAAGAAGTTTCACAGGGGGTAAACTTTGACTTTGAAATTTTTTTGCTCTTTATCCGGCATCCACTTGAGTGCCGGTAATAGCTCATTCCGGAAAATATCCACTTAAGTGAGTGCCGGACAGTTGCTTGGCATTTTTGAACAGTCTGCCTGATAAGGACTTTCTCAACACACTGCTGGAGCAGAGCTTGCTTGAAAGTACAGTCCGGGCATGCTGTGTTGCTTATTCCAGCCTTGATATTTTCCGTAAACGTTGCCATTATCAAGGCTTCTTCAGAAAAAAGTCCCGCCAGGATTATTCAGTGTTTTTTTGTGACTGCTGCACGTCTGGTGACAGGTGGAGAAGGAGGACGAAGGCAGGCGGATCATGTATAGCCTGGGCAGGAATGCGGCTCGACTGCCGCGTAAAGCAGGCTTCCAGTGTATAGCCCCCCTGGAGCACCAGGTTGCATTTGAAGCATGGGCGGGTTATTATTGTTTATGTCGGTTTTGTTGCATGAAGCGATTTATCCGGGCCTGGAGCCCGCTGATCAGGGCACTGGTGAATGCATCTCATAGCAGAGTGGTTTAAACGACATTTTGGGAACCAGCAGGTTGTGATTCTGGTTGGTCTGCTCCTGTTTTTTTTCGGAGTCGTTTATTTTTTCGGCCAGATGCTTCTGCCCTTTTTCGCGGGCCTGATCATTGCCTATCTGCTGGACGGAATGGTCAAGCTGATGACCAAATACGGCCTTCCCAGACTTCTGGCCGTTATCCTGGTTTTTCTCGGGTTCATGCTCATTATGTTTTTCAGTTTTTTCTGGCTGGTGCCCATGCTCATCAAGCAGGTGACCCAGCTGGTGCAGCAGCTGCCCTCAATGATCTCCGAGGCCCAGATGCACCTTCTGGAGCTGCCTGAGAGATATCCGCAACTGGTTTCCCAGGAACAGATCCAGGAGGTCATTTCTGCCCTGCGTACGGAAGTGGCCCAGCTGGGGCAGCAGATACTGAGCATTTCCGTGGCATCGGTGGTGGGGCTTATCACCATACTGGTGTATCTCATCATTGTCCCCCTGCTGGTTTTTTTCTTTCTAAAAGACAAAGAGATGCTTCTGGCCTGGTTTACCAGGTTTCTGCCCCGGGAACGTTCTCTGGCTGTACAGGTCTGGGAAGACGTTAACCGCCAGATTTCCAACTATATCCGCGGCAAGACCTGGGAGATAATTATTGTCTGGGCAGGGACATTTGCCGTATTTGCTTTTTTCGGACTGCAATATTCTGTACTTTTGAGCCTTGCAGTGGGCCTGTCCGTACTTATCCCATATATAGGGGCTGCAGTGGTCACAGTTCCCATAGCCCTGGTGGCATATTTCCAATGGGGCTTTGGTTCAGAATTTGTATGGATTCTAGTTGCTTACGCCATCATCCAGGCCATTGACGGCAATGTCCTTGCACCACTGCTTCTTGGCGAGGTGGTAAATATTCATCCAGTGGGTATTGTTGCGGCCATATTTGTTTTTGGTGGTCTCTGGGGGTTCTGGGGCGTATTTTTCGCCATTCCCCTGGCAACTCTGGTCCAGGCTGTCATCCGGGCCTGGCCCAGAGCAGAGGATATGGAAAAAAAGCAGGTAATTGAACCTCCACCGGATTCCGGGCAGGTTTGAGCCTGCCGGGTTTAAAGAGATCAGAGATCAGAAGTCAGAGGTCCCCAGTGAAATCCCTTCGGGAACTCCAAGGAGTTATTTCACGGGGCAGGCAGTAAAAACAAAGAGTTATGTAGCTTATTGATTCCTGAATTGTAACTATTCACCATGATAATTGGTTTTATCGGGGTCGGTATCGGAATCGGGGTCGGTATCGAAGCTGTTGGGGAACGCCCCACGCAACTTTGTTTTTCGGTTTTCTATCGAACCTCTCCGAGCTGTA
>PWGS01000229.1 GCA_003554505.1 Desulfonatronospira sp.
CACGAGTATCCTCTGGCCATCAAGACCCTGGAAAAGGCCATCAAGCAGGCTGAAGCAATGGGTCTGCTGGGCAAAAATATCCTGGGTACCGGATTTGATTTCAGCGTTTTCATCAAGGAAGGCGCCGGAGCATTCGTATGCGGCGAAGCCACCTCCCTGGTGGCCTCTCTGGAAGGCCAGAGGGGATTCCCCAGGGCCAGGCCTCCAAGGCTTTCGGAGGTCGGGGGCGGAGCATGGGGGTACCCCTCCAACCTGAACAATATCGAGACTTACGCCTGTGTCCCCCCCATTATCGAAAAAGGCGCAGACTGGTTTCTGGGCATAGGCACTCCGGGTTCTCCGGGAACCAAGGTTTTCTCCCTGGCGGGCAAGGTCAACAACACCGGCCTGGTGGAAGTGCCCATGGGGATAACCCTGCGTGAGATAGTGGAGGAGATCGGGGGAGGGATCCTGAACAACAGGAAGTTCAAGGCCATTCAGACCGGTGGACCTTCAGGAGGCTGTATCCCGGAGCAGTACCTGGACCTGCCGGTGGATTTCGATTCCCTGTGGCAGGTGGGTTCCATGATGGGGTCCGGGGGCATGGTGGTCATGGACGAAAGCGACTGCATGGTGGATATCGCCAAGTTCTTCCTGGCCTTCTGTCAGTCCGAGTCATGCGGCAAATGTCCCCCGTGCAGGGTGGGGACCTACCAGATGCTGCAGATAATGGAGCGCATAACTTCCGGAGAGGGACAACCCGGAGACATTGAAAGGCTGGAAAAGCTCATCGAGACCGTGGGCGAAGGGTCTCTGTGCGGGCTGGGCAGAAGCGCTCCCAATCCAATTGCCACGACTCTCAGGTATTTCCGTGAGGAATACGAGGAGCACATCCATGACAAGTACTGCAGGGCCAATGTATGCAGCGGGCTTGGGGTATATACCATCGACCAGAAAGCCTGTATTCTGTGCGGTCTGTGCAAAGAGGCCTGCGCCTTTGATGCAGTCCGGGAGAGGCGCAGCAGTTATTTCATTGATCAGGAGTACTGCACTAAGTGCAAGGTCTGTTTTGAAGTATGTCCCGTAGATGCTGTCAAGATTAAGAAGAAAACCCAGATTGCCGTGGAAAAAATCAAAATGCCCTATGAAGCAATGGTTTCAGTCAAGCGCAAGGCAAAACTGACCTTGTGGGATGTTCTCAAATCCAAGCCGCATGTGGTAATAACCATATATCATGATTCCACAGTTGCCGACGCCATCAAAACCCTGCACGACCTCAACGTCAGCAGTGTTTTCGTGGTGGATGACAATGGAAAGCTCATCGGGATCTTTACAGAGCGCGATGTGGTGCATTGCTACAACAAGGGCGTTTCCTGCCAGGATACACCTGTGGGACAGGTGGCTCGGAAAGATCTTATCAAGTTCGAGCCGTCCATGGGCATCAGTTCAGCCATCCTCATCGCTTCCAGGAATAAAAAGAGGCATATGCCCATAGTGGATGGAGACAGGATCCTGGGCATGGTAACTTTCAGGGATCTGGTTTCATATCTGTTGCCTGAAATAAGCTACATTTAAAACAAGCCGGGAATTACAGGAGAAAACCAAATGCTACTGCAAGATATACTGGATTCCAAGCTGGCCCAGGTGTTCAAGGTGCATCAGGACGAGACCGTGGCCGAAACCATCAGGCTCCTGGAAGACATGAACATCAGCGGGGTGTTCGTTGTGGACGACAACGACAGGCTCAGCGGCATATTCACGGAGAAAGACGTGGTCTTCTGTTTCGCCACCGGGGTGCAGGCCGCTGATACCAGGGTGCGGGAAGTAAAAAGAGGTGATCTCATTACCTTTGAGCCCTCCACCCAGGTCAGCGAGGCACTGGCTGTGGCCTCCAAAAAAAAGATGCGTCACCTGCCCATAGTCGAAGGAGACGAAATCAAGGGCATGATTACCTACAGAGACCTGGTTTCCCATGTCCTGCCCGAAATATGCTTCATGGCCGAGGCCATGTAGTAAGAACAACCGGATCAATGAGCAGAGGTTACAATGAGCACGGAAAATTATGTGGAAGAAAAGCCGAAAAAACTCAAAGAGATAAGAAAAGAAGCAGAAGAAAGGGCCTGCCCTGTGCAGCAGATGGAGTATTTTATCGATGAGTTTCTGGCCAAACCAATGTGCGGCAAGTGTTACCCCTGCGCTCTGGGTGCCGGGGAAGCCCAGATCCGGGTGGCCAGTCTCGCCAGCCGGGGGGCAGAGGTTGACGGCCGGGACCTGGACCTGCTCAGGCGCATAGGAGACAACATGGTCCGGGGGTCCCTGTGCAAAAGAGGCAAGGACACCGGGAATTTTATCCTGGAACTACTTGAGAATTCCCGGGATGAAATCATGGAGCATGTACATGCAGACCGCTCATGTCCAACCAGGGAATGTAAAAGTCTGGTCAGATATGAAATAGTTCCTGAGCTGTGTACCATGTGCGGGGAATGTAAAAAGGCATGCAGCTACAATTCCATCATGGGCGAGACCAGAAAGCCCTATTTCACCGGGTACCAGCCCTTTGAGATCAGGCTGAAAAGGTGCACAGGGTGCGGGGAGTGCGTGGACGTTTGCCCTGAAGGGGCCATAGTTTTTAAATCCAGATCAAGAAAAGAAGCCAATAGTCAAGATACAGGAGGTTTGAATGGGTAAGCTGTTAAAACTCCGGATAGACGGCCAGGATGTCCAGGCTCCCGCCGGAACGAATCTTATAGATGCTGCTGAAATGGCAGGGGTTCATATTCCCAATCTCTGCTATCTCAAGGGTATGAAGGGTATCGGCGCCTGCAGGATGTGCCTGGTGGAGGTGGAAGGCCTGAAAGCACCGGTTATTGCCTGCAATACCAGGGTAAAGCAGGACATGGTGGTGCACACCAGGACCGAGCGGGTGCAGGAAATAAGAAGGTTCGTCATCGACCTTATTCTTTCCATGCATCCCCTGGACTGCGTTACCTGCACCAAATCCGGTGTCTGCAACCTGCAGGAGTACGCTTACGAGTTCGGGCTGAGGGAGAGTTCCTTCAGCAGGAAAAAATTCACCTATCCAGTGGACGATGGAAATCCCTTCGTTAAAAGGGACCCTGCCTACTGTATTCTGTGCGGCAGATGCGTTCGGGTGTGCAAAGAACAGGGCACTAATGTCCTGGACTTCATGGGCCGGGGGATTGAATCCAAAGTTATCACCGCCAATGACATGCCCCTGCATGAGTCCGGCTGTACCTTCTGCGGCAGCTGCGTGGCCGTCTGTCCGGTGAGTGCCCTGCGCGAGGCGGACAGGGAGCAGAAGGGCCGGGAATGGGAGTTTTCCAGATACGAATCAGTGTGCATGCTTTGCGGTTGCGGCTGTGATATCACGGTCAGCATCAAAGGCGACATGATCCAGAAGATAAATGCCGGCAACAGGGCGCCTTCCACTGAACAGAAATTTATCTGCGCCTACGGCAGGTTTGGTTACGAACATGTCGACGGCGGCAAGAGAATCCTGGCTCCCATGGTGCGGAAGGGCGGTCGGCTCCAGGAGGTCTCCATGAAGGATGCCCTGGAGGATCTGGCTGGCAGACTCAAGAAGGCCGGTAAAAATGCCGGGTTCATCAGTACAGCCTCCATTTTGAACGAGGACGCCCTTTCTCTGCAGAGGTTCGCAGAAGAGGTGGTCAAAACCCCCAACATTGATTCTACCGCCAGTCTTTATGCCCGGCCGGAAGAATTTCAGAAATCCCAGAAGGCAAAGATGGACAAGGCTGACCTGATTGTTCTGGTGGGGATAAATCCTTCACAGTGGACCAGGGTGCTGCCCGCACTGGATGTCGCAGTGCGCAGAAGACTTTCCCGCAAGGGCAGGCTTATAACCATAAATTCCCAGGAAACCGGGCTGGCAGACCTGGCGGAATTAAATTTAAGCGGAGATGAAATCCAGGCCATACAGGGCATTATAAAATCTGTCCCGGATCACGGCATCAAGGTGGACCAGAGTCTGATGAAACATGTCCAGGAAGCCTCGACTGACAAGAACATGCAGCAGGCGGCCGAGATTTTCGCCGGCAGCAGCAGTCCCCTGATCATTTCCGACCCTGCTTTTTTTGATGCCGCATCCAGCCTGGCCGGGATCAAAGGGCATGCCATTGCCATGCCCCTGGAGAGCAACGCTCATGGTGTTGTGCGCATGGGGCTCAAAACCCGTGGAGCTTCTATCCAGGATATGGCGGCCATTGAACACGGGCTGGTGCAGCGGGGAAAAAGCCCTGTAAAGCTTCTTTATGCAGTGGGGGATGTGCCCTTAAGTAAAAAGCCGGACGGGGTGGATTTCCTCGTGGTGCAGTCCTCCAGCCTTACCGGCCTGGCCGGGGAGGCCGATATGGTCCTGCCTGCGGCCACGTATCTTGAGTCCTCCGGGAGCATGGTCGACTACCTTGGAGAACTAAAGACAATGGAGCAGACCATAGAACCCCGGGGAGCATCAAAAACCCACAGGGATATATTCATACAGCTGGCCAAAAACATGGGAGTCACCCTCAAAAAGCCCCCTTTCTCGGAAATAAAAAAGGCAGCCGGTTCACAGGCCGGTCCGTCGATGGCAGATATGTCCAGAAAGGAAGGGTTTCAGGAAACCCCGGAATCCTATCTGCAGGCTCTCAATGCACCGGTGCTTGAAACCTCCAGGCTCTTGTGGCTAAAAGAGGCCGGCCTGGTTTAGTCCAATGGTAACCGTTCTGGGGGCATTAATACGGAAAAGGATAAGACAATGGACCAAGTTTTGGAAAAAATACTCGACAACTACCATGAACACGAGGGCAATGCCCTGACAATTCTGCAGGATCTGGAGGAAAATTTCGGATATGTCCCGGAAGAGACGGTTTATGAGCTGTCAGACAGGTTGAACATTCCACCCAGCCGGTTTTTCGGCATAGCCACTTTCTTCTCCCAGCTGCACCTCAAGCCCAGGGGCAAAAATATCATTACTGTCTGCCGCGGCACTCCCTGCCACGTAAAAGGCTCGGAAAAAATCCTGAGCCGCATGCGCATGGAACTGGATATCCCTTCCGGGGAGGAGACCTCCGAGGACCGCATGTTCACCGTGGAAGAGGTCAACTGCGTGGGAGCCTGCGGTATGGCCCCGGTTGTGGTTATAAACCAGCAGGTCCAGGGCGAGGTGAACATCAAGAAGATGATAAAGGAAGTAAATGAGATCCGGTCTGAGGAGTAAGTTGTCCCCTGACAAGCGCTTATCATGGGGCTGTGCCAATAACTGGAGTTGAATGAATGGACAGTAATGCAGTGGTAATAAAAGTATGCTCCGGCACCGGCAGCGTATCTGCCGGGGGTGCGGAGGTACTGGATGCCTTTCGAGAGATGGTGCGTTCCTGCGATGTGGACGTTGATTTTCAGAACAGGTGCAGGGCGGACAAAGTGGGATGCCGGGGCTTCTGTGCCCGGGATGTCCTGGTGGACGTGGTGGCTGGCGGGGAGAAGACCCCCTACGAACGCGTCAGGCCCGACATGGTGCCCAGGATCTTTGAGGAGCACGTCCTGGGAGGCAGTCCTGTCCAGGAATGGACAGCAGACGAACTGCACCAGTCTTTTCAGGACAACCAGAAAAAAGTCGTACTGGCTCATTGCGGAGAAATCGATCCCGAAGACCTGGATGCCTACCTGGATGTAAAGGGATATGAAGCGGCCCGATGGGCTTATACCGGCATGCAGCCGGTGGATATAATTGAGAAGATAAAACGCTCCAGGCTGAGGGGCAGGGGGGGAGCCGGTTTTTCCACCGGGCACAAATGGGAATTTGCTTACAAGGTTGAAGAGCAGGAGAAGTATGTGGTCTGCAACGGCAATGAAAGCGATCCCGGGGCGTTTGCAGACAGGTGCATCATGGAGGGGGATCCCCACGCGGTGATAGAGGGCATGATGATCTGCGCCCGGGCCATAGGTGCCGGCAAGGGCTACATCTATATCCGGGACGGCTATTCTCTGGCGGTTAAACGCCTGCGCCTGGCCCTGAAGCAGTGTTATGAGCGAGGATATCTGGGCAAAAACGTATTCGAGTCCGGACATGCTCTGGACATAAGGCTGTATCCCGCCCCGGGCGCGTTTATCTGCGGTGAGGCCACGGCCCTGGTGCAGTCCATCGAGGGCAAAAGGGCCATGCCCACTCCCAGGCTGACACGTACCTCTGAAAACGGTATCCGGGGCAAGCCCACGGTTATAAACAATGCTGAGACCCTGGCCAATGTTCCCAAGATCCTTAGAAACGGTGCAGGCTGGTTTGCAGACCTGGGCAGCGACACCAGCGGCGGCACCAAGGTCTTTTCTCTGACAGGCAAGGTGAAAAACAACGGTCTGGTGGAGATCCCCATGGGTGCCACCCTCAGGGACGTGGTCTACAAGGTTGGAGGGGGCATATCTAAGGACAGGGCCTTTAAAGGCGTTCAGCTGGGCGGTCCCACCGGAGGTTGTATTCCGGAGTCCTTCCTGGACAGCCGGGTGGATTACGAGTCCCTGGCCGTGGCCGGCACCATCATGGGTTCCGGGGGCATGGTGGTTCTGGATGAGACCAACTGCATCGTGGATACGGCCAGGTTCTTCCTGAATATCACTCAGGCCGAGTCCTGCGGCAAGTGCACTCCGTGCAGGATAGGCATACGCAGGATGTATGAGATACTGGAACGTATTACCACCGGCTACGGCCAGGCAGGGGACATTGAACTGCTGGAGGACCTGGGCAGCCATATCCGGACCACTTCGCTCTGCGGTTTCGGCATGACCGCTCCCAATCCTGTGCTGTCTACAGTCAGATATTTCCGGGACGA
>PWGS01000223.1 GCA_003554505.1 Desulfonatronospira sp.
ATGCCAGGAAGGTTATAAACCGGGAGCCCCTGGTTCGTCCCGGCAGGGCTGGATCACCCGGTTCTGGTACGGGTTTTGTGCGCACAAGCGGGGAAATAGAGCCGGTCCAGGCCTCCATGACCGATGCACAGTCCCAGGAATTCACCTGCCGGTTGAGCACCATTCCCCACTGGAGCCTGGCAGGCGAAATCGTCGCCTTTGACAGGGACAAGACAATAGCTGCAACCCGGGACAAGATAGATATCAAGCTGTTTGACAGGTATCCGGAAAAGGGGCCGGCCTACTTTTTCGTGGCCAGAAGGACCGAGAGAGAGGGACGGCTGCTTTTGAAGGTGTTCGGCTCGGGAAAGCTGCAGCAGGTCCTGGAAACATCTGCAGTGCGGACGGATACAGAAGCTTCAGGCACCCTGGGCCGGGGGGTTATCCTGGAAACAAGGAGAGAGGTGAAGCCGGGGGACCTGATTCTACTTAGCTACCTGGGGGTTGAAAGTGTGCATGAAGAAGATGAGCAGGAATACGAAGAGGTCCAGGTAGAGCCCGGAATGCGCATCAGCCCCGAGAAAGAAGAGCAGCCGCCTGAAAATGATACCGAACTGTGGAGGGAAAAGTAGCCATGCCTGAGGCAAAGTACAGTGTATTGATGCTGAACGGCCCCAACCTTGGATATATCGGCCGGCGCGATCCGGGTACTTACGGCTCCAGCGGCATGGACGCCGTGCAGACCATCCTGGAAAAGGGCCGCCCCGGCCTCGGGGCCAGGCTGGAGCTCAGTTATTTTCAGGCCAACGGCGAAGGCGAGATCATTGACAGGCTGGAAAAGGCCTGGAAGAACAATGTGCAGGGCCTGGTCATCAATCCCGGGGCCTATACCCACACCAGCCTGGCCCTGGGGGACTGCCTGGCCTGGATAAAGATCCCCCATGTAGAGGTGCACCTGAGCAACGTCTGGAGCCGGGAGGAGATCCGCAGGCAGAACCTGACCGCAGCTCACAGTCTGGGAGTTGTTGCCGGGTTCGGCATCATGAGTTATGTTCTGGGACTGGAGGCCCTGGTCTGGCATCTGGATAATTTATAGAATTGTAACTGTTCGCCATGATAATTGGTTTTGTCGGGGTCGGTATCGGAATCGGGATCGGAATCGAAAATACCGGACAGCGTCCCACTGGCCTGTGCCTACCGGTTTTGATTCTGACTTCGACCCCGATACCGATACCGATCCCGACCCCGATGATAAGCGTAAGCACAGCCGCTTAAGTGCCCAGGGGCAATTTCTTCGCTTGGGTTGCGGGCATGGCCCACATTAGAGGAAACTGGACAGGACGGGCTGCAAAGGCTCCATGCTCCATGCTCCAAGCCCCAAGCCCCATGCCATATAAAGGAGGATGAATGCTTTCCACTACTGATTTCCGCAAAGGACTGAAAATCGAGATCGAGAATGAGCCCTACGAGATCGTGGATTTTCTGCATGTCAAGCCCGGCAAGGGCGGGGCTTTCGTGCGCACCAAACTCAGAAACCTGCTTACAGGAGGCATGCTGGACCAGACCTTCCGCTCCGGGGAAAAAGTAGCCAAGCCCGACCTGGAGTCCAGGGAGATGCAGTATCTTTACCATGACGGCACCGCTTATGTTTTTATGGACATGGGGACCTACGAGCAGCTGATGATCGACGATGAAAGCATGGGGGAGAAAGGAGGTTTTTTCAAAGACGGCCAGACAGTGAAGGCCCTTATTTACCGCGGCAACCCCATAGACATCGAAATACCCCCAGCGGTCGTCCTGGAGGTGGCGGAGACCGAGCCGGGCATGAAGGGGGACACCGTAACCGGCGGAACCAAGCCTGCAAAGCTGGAGACGGGCATCGTGGTAAACGTCCCCCTGTTTATAAACGAGGGGGAAAGGATCAAAGTGGACACCCGTACCAAAGAATACATGGGCCGGGAATAGAAAGGCTACGGGACTGATCATGGACGGCAGCCGGCTTTACAGGGAAATACCCGGAACAGTGATGTTTTTCCTGGCCCTCTTCCTGGGGGTCAGCCTGGCGGGTTATTCACCCCTGGACCCCACCTTCAACCAGCAGGCTGGAGCTGAGTACTCGGTTCAGAATCCAGCAGGCAGCGCAGGAGCGTATCTGGGAGGCTCCCTGGTGGAACTTCTGGGTCTGGGGAGTCTGGTGCTGCCGTTACTCTTTGTTTACCTGGGTCTTTATCTTTTCCGGCCGACCCTCAAGCTTGCCTGGTGGCGCTGGCTGGGCCTTTTTTTGTGTTTTGCGGCCCTCATGGTCTGGGCCGAGTTCCCCCGGGTAAAGGCCTATACCCGGGATCTGGACATAAGCGGCGCGGGTTTTGCCGGCAGCCAGCTTTACCAGGCAGGATTTTCCGCGCTGGGCTCCTGGGGAATACTTATTGCCGGCGTTTTTCTGACCCTTGCGGGCATTCAGCTGACCGCGGGGTTCTCCTGGGGAGGGATTCTGTCCAGGCTGGCCGCCGCTGTACCCGGCAGAAGGGAGCATGATCACGAAAGTTATACCTCCAGGCAAACTGCTAAGGGATCCGGAAACAGACAAAGCAGCTCCGGATCCGGAAAGGGCAAAAAAAAAGCTGAACCTCCCCTGCCGGCCACTCCCACAAGCGCGGACAATATTGATATAAGCCGTCATTCACTGCCTCCCCTGGGCCTTCTCACCCCTGCGCCGGAGAGCGGTCAAAAGGTGGATCAGGCGCGTCTGAAAGAGATTTCCCAGGCGGTAAAATCCAGCCTGGAGGATTTTTCCGTCCAGGGAGAGGTGCAGCGGGTGCAGCCCGGACCGGTGGTGACCATGCTGGAGTACAAGCCCGCCCCGGGAGTCAAGATCAGCCGCATTTCCAACCTGCACGACGACCTGGCCCTGGCCCTGAAGGCATCCGCGGTGCGCATCGTGGCCCCTTTGCCGGGCAAGGACACCGTGGGTGTAGAAATACCCAATGACACCCGCCAGACGGTCTATCTGCAGCAGATCCTGGAGTCCGGGGATTTCGGCCGCTCCAGACACAAGCTGCCTCTGGCCCTGGGCAAGGATATCCAGGGACGACCCAGGGTGGAAGACCTGGTGCGCATGCCGCATCTTCTGGTGGCCGGCGCTACCGGGGCGGGCAAAAGCGTGTGCCTGAACAGTCTGCTCCTTAGCCTGCTGTTTAAATATTCCCCGCAGGAGCTCAAGTTTTTGCTAATTGATCCCAAGCGCATCGAGCTGGCCATCTACAACGACCTGCCTCACCTGGTGCATCCGGTGGTCACGGACATGAACCTGGCCAAGACCGCCCTGGACTGGGCCATCCACGAGATGGAAAAACGCTACGACCGCATGGCCGCTCTGGGAGTGCGCAACATTGAAGGCTACAACCAGAAGCTGGCCTCTTTCGGGGACAATCCTCCGGAGGGTTTTGAGGATCAGGAGGCCATGCCCTACCTGGTGATTGTGGTGGATGAGATGGCTGATCTCATGCTCACCTCCGGAAAGGAGGTGGAACAGGGGATCGTGCGCCTGGCCCAGCTGGCCAGGGCGGCCGGGATTCACCTTATACTGGCCACTCAGAGGCCTTCGGTGGATGTAGTCACCGGCATAATCAAGGCCAACTTCCCCTCCAGGATAGCCTTCCAGGTCAGCTCTAAGCACGATTCGCGCACCATTCTGGACGGCGTGGGCGCGGAATACCTGCTGGGACACGGAGACATGCTCTTCAAGAGCGGTGGCGGACAGGGGCACAGGATCCACGGGGCCTTTGTCCAGGAGGAGGAGATAGCCTCGGTGGTGAAATTCTGGAAAGACAAGGCCGGCACTGAATTTGAGCTGGACTTCAACGAGTGGAAAAACAGCGGAAATTCAGCAAACGGTCAGGATCATGAATCGGACCCGGTGGTGGATGATCCCAAGTATGCCCAGGCAGTGGAGTTTATCCAGGAGCAGGGCAAGGGGTCCATCTCCCTCATACAGCGGCGTTTCAGGATCGGCTACAACAAGGCGGCCCTGTTTATAGAGCAGATGGAAAAGGACGGTATTCTGGGACCGTCGGATGGCAGCAGGCCCAGGCAGGTGCTCAAACCAAAATAGCTGGAGTGCGGTGCACCATTTCCAGACTCTGTCCCCCAAGGGTCTGCTGCCCTGGCAAAAGCTTGTACTTGCTTATATCCTGGGCATCTGGACCCTAAAATATCCCTGGGCAGGCCTTCTGGGCCTGCTGCTTGTCCTTTTGTTTCTTCCCTTCAAAGACGTCTGGCGCAATATGCTCCTGGCCGGAGTTTTCCTGGGGGCTTTTTTGCTGGCCTGGTTCAGACTTCCAGACCTTCCCGATCCTGTCCCGGAACTCCAGGCCCGGGAGCGGGTGTGGCTGCAGGGGGAAGTGGATTCCGGGAGTTTCCAGCCCGGTGACAGAAAGCGCCTTATTCTTAAAGACCTGCTCATTGAACCGGACCGGGAGTCTGCGAAGCTTCCGGGCAGACTGGTTTTCACCTGGAAAGATCCCCCTGTGGAGGCAGCTCCGGGGCAGAAGCTTCAGGCTCACGTAAATGTCAGGCCGGTGCAGGGCATGGCCAATTTCGGCGTCTGGAACAGCGAATTCTTCTGGCGTACCCAGGGGGTTTTCTGGAGGAGCTTTGCACAGGGAGAACATATCTGGCACCGTGTGGACCGTGAACCGGGGGGAAGCCATGTGATGCGGAGCCGCCTCAAGGAGAGGACCCTGCAGGGACTGCATCTTGAAAGTGTAGATGAAGAACAAAGAGCCAGGATCCAGGCATTGGGTCTGGCTCTTTTTTTTGGGGACCGCTCCATGCTGGAGCCCGAAGTGCTGGAATGGGTGCGCCTGGCTTCCCTGGCGCATACCCTGGCCCTTTCCGGGCTGCACCTGGGGATCATGGCCGGAATGGGATTTATGCTGGCTGCAGGCCTGGGGTACCTGTATCCTCGAGTTTACATGCGGCTGCCCTTCATGAAGCTGGGGATTCTTCTGGCGGCGCCCATATGCATTGTTTACCTGTGGATGGGCCAGTTCCAGCCGACGCTCATCCGGGCCGGGATCATGCTTGCCTGCTGGGGGTGGTACCTGTTCGCCAACCAGCGCCGGGTGCTCCTGGACGGGCTTTTCATGGCCGCGGCTCTCATTACCCTGTACAACCCCTGGGCCGTCTTCGACATCAGGCTGCAGCTCTCGGTGATGGCAGTGGCCGGAATCGCCCTGACCATGCCTTTTGTGGAGCGTTTGTTTGGCAGCATGGATGCCAGGGGCGTCAGCCGGGTTTTCAAGTATTTCCTGGGACTGGCCGGGGTGACCCTGGCCGCCAACCTGGCCCTTCTGCCCATCCAGGCCTGGCCCTTCAATTACGTAAGTCCCCATCTCTACCTGAATCTTGTCTGGCTGCCGGTGCTGGGCTTTCTGGTGCTGCCTGCCGGGTTTGCAGGCATTATTATTTCCACTGTTCCCGGGCTGGCTTTTGCCGGAGCCATTCTGCTGGGTCTTGCCGGGCACCTGCTGGGGTATTTCATATCCGCCCTGGAATTTATGGACAGCCGGGATCTTCTGTACCCCATAATCACGTATCGTCCTGCATGGGTGGAAATGTTCGCCTATTATCTGCTCCTGGGGGTTCTTATACATGCCGGGCATATGGAGTGGAAAAAGGAGCTCGTCCTCCTGGGCCTGGGGCTGCTTATGTGTCTCGTGGCTGCGCCCAGGGCGGGACAGCTTCAGGATGACAGCCTGACCATGCGGGTCCTGGATGTGGGCCAGGGTCAGGGCATTGTACTGGAGCTTCCCGGCGAAGAAAGGATTATGGTGGACGGCGGAGGCAGCTGGAACCCGGATTTCGACCTGGGCCGGGCCGTGGTAACCCCGTCGCTCACCTGGCGCACCCGGCCCCGGAGCCTGGACAAAGTGGTGTTGAGCCACGCTCACGTGGATCATTACGGCGGGCTCGTTTATCCTCTGAAGTATCTGGGGGCGGATAAATATCTGCACAATTCCATCTGGCCGGCTGAACAGGACCGGTTGCGCCTGAAAACAGCCCTGGAGAGGCAAAACGTGCAGGAAGGGGTGGCGTACCAGGGCCATGCTCTCGAACTGGAGGGCGGAGGGGTTCTGGAGGTGCTGCATCCTGAGGATGCAGGCGGATACGAGCTCCTGAACGATTCCTCCCTGGTCCTGCGCCTTTTATGGAACGGCCGGCCCCTGGCCCTGCTCCCCGGGGATATAGAGGCCCGGGGGCTGGTGGATCTTCTGGATACGGCCCAGGATCTTTCGGCCCGGGTTCTGCTGGTGCCCCATCACGGCAGCCGCAGCAGCGCTGATCCGGAGTTCTACCGCCGGGTGGACCCGGAGCTTGCAGTGGTTTCCCGGGGTTTCATGAACAGGTTCGGCGTTCCCCCCCAGGAGGTGCTGGCCATCGTGGAGGACATGGAGATAAGACTGTATGACACCGCCGTGCACGGGGAGGTGGTGTTTACCTGGGACAGTCCGGACAGTGATCCTCTCATCCGCTGGGCCAGGGGCAGAACCGGACCCCGGGGAGGGCCGTACTGGTATTAGTCCGGCTGCCCCCGGACTTTTTTTCCGCAGGCAGGCCGGTATTTGTATCAGCGCACGATATCCAGAAACTGCAGGTGCCTTTCGTACTGGTCCAGGATGTCGGTGATGACCTGTTCCCTGGTCCAGTCCATGAGGTCGTAGTCCTGGCCGCCCTCGCGCAGGTGCACCTCGGC
>PWGS01000256.1 GCA_003554505.1 Desulfonatronospira sp.
CTCAAGCTGGAACTGGCCCTGCTGGAACATGTACGCGACGTACAGGGCGAAGGGATTGCCCGCAGGATTAACCAGCACCTGGGAATTTTGGTAGACAGCGTTGGCATCATCACCTGCTATACTATATCAGGTGTCCAAAATTCCCAGAAACAGGAAATCCTGGACAGGCATATCCTCTCCGACCCTGTACTGCATAAGCCGGCCTTTACCCCCATGGCCGCTGACTTCGACTGGATAATCGAGGTGGGATTCAAACCGGGCGTAACAGACAACGAAGGCCGCACCGCGGCCAGGGCCCTGCAGCAGGCCCTGAAAGAACCAGGTCCCGACATCCGGGTCTACACCAGCAGGCAGTACCTCATAAACGCCCGCCTGGACCGGGAACAGGTCACGAGGATCGCCAGGGATCTCCTGGCCAACGAACTCATCCACCGCTATGAAATAAAGGATCATCAGGAATGGTCAAGCAGGCCGGGCTTTACCCCGGTGGAGGCAAAGGTCACCGGGATTCCCAGCGACGAAGTCTCTGCAGTCACCCTGGAAAATTTGAGCGATGAAGACCTCATGCAGCTCAGCCGGGAAATGGTCCTGGCCCTGAGCCTTGAGGAGATGCATACCATCAGGGATTATTACCTGGATGAACAGGTCCGGACCATAAGGCAGAACCTGGGCCTGCCCCGGGATCCCACGGATGTGGAACTGGAATGCCTTGCCCAGACCTGGTCCGAGCACTGCAAGCACAAGATCTTCAACGCCCGCATTGACTATCACAATGCTGAAACCGGGCGCAGAAGCACCATCAACAGCCTGTTCGACACGTACATAGCCTCCAGCACCCGGGACATCCGCAGGCAGAAAAAGGACCAGGACTTCTGCCGCTCTGTTTTCAAGGACAACGCCGGGGTCATAGCCTTTGATCAGGATCTGGACGTGTGCATCAAGGTGGAGACCCACAACAGCCCCTCGGCACTGGACCCTTACGGCGGGGCCCTGACCGGCATAGTCGGGGTCAACCGCGATCCCATGGGCACCGGTATGGGGGCGGACCTTCTGTGCAACACCGATGTCTTCTGCTTTGCCTCGCCTTTTTATGACCAGCCCCTGCCTCCGCGGCTCCTGCACCCCATGCGGGTCATGGAGGGCGTGCGCGAGGGAGTGGAGCACGGGGGCAACAAGTCCGGCATCCCCACAGTCAACGGGGCCGTGGTCTTTGAGCCGAGATACCTGGGCAAACCCCTGGTTTTCTGCGGCACCGTGGGCAGCATCCCGGCCAGGATCAACCATAAGCCTGGTTATGAAAAAAAGGCCATGCCCAGCGACCTGATCGTCATGACCGGCGGGCGTATCGGCAAGGACGGCATCCATGGAGCCACTTTTTCCTCCGAGGAGCTGCACTCCGGCTCCCCGGCCACCGCCGTGCAGATCGGAGATCCCATCACCCAGCGCAAGATGTACGACTTTATCATCAGGGCCAGGGACCTGGGCCTGTACAACGCTATTACCGACAACGGCGCCGGGGGGCTTTCCTCTTCAGTGGGGGAGATGGCCGAGGACACCGGGGGGTGCGATCTGGATCTGAGCCTGGCCCCCCTTAAATACGACGGACTGCGCCCATGGGAGATACTTCTTTCCGAGGCCCAGGAGCGCATGACCCTGGCCGTGCCTCCGGACAGGCTGCAGGAATTCATGGACCTGGCCCGGGAAATGGACGTGGAGGCCACGGTGCTTGGCAGCTTCAACGACCAGGGCAGTTTCATGGTCCGCTACGGGGACCGGGTGGTGGGATGCCTGGACATGCATTTTCTGCATCACGGCCTTTCCCGTATGCATCTGGAAGCCGTATGGAACCGCCCCGACCTGCCCTGTCATATCTCTGCGGACCTGGATGAGTCCCGGGCCGGGGATCTTTTGCTGGACATGCTCTCCCGGCTCAACATCTGCTCCAGGGAATACATTATCCGCCAGTACGACCACGAGGTCCAGGGCGGCAGCGTCATCAAACCCCTGGTGGGGGCAAACCGGGACGGCCCCGGGGACGCGGCGGTGATCCGCCCGGTACTTTCCAGCGACAAAGGACTGGTTATCTCCAACGGGATCTGTCCCAAATACAGTGATCTGGACACCTACTGGATGATGGCCAATGCCATTGACGAGGCCGTGCGCAACAACGTGGCCGCAGGCGGAGACATGCGGCATATGGCCGGCGTGGACAACTTCTGCTGGTGCGACCCGGTGCAGTCCCCAAAGACCCCGGACGGGCACTACAAGCTGGCCCAGCTGGTGCGGGCCAACCAGGCCCTGGCGCACTTCTGCCGCGGATACGGAGTGCCCTGCATCTCGGGCAAGGATTCCATGAAAAACGACTACATGGACCAGGACCTGAAAATATCCATCCCGCCCACGGTGCTCTTCTCGGTGATAAGCGTTATCCAGGATATAAACCTGTGCCTGAGCAGCGACTTCAAGGCCCCGGACCAGGATATCTATGTGCTTGGACTGACACGCGACGAACTGGGGGGAAGCGAGCTTGGCTACCACCTGGATCTCCAGGGCGGCCAGGTCCCTCAGGTGGACATGCTGGCCAGCCGCCTGCGCTACCACACCTTTCACCAGGCGGCATCAAAGCGCCTGGCGAGCGCCTGCCACGACCTCTCAGACGGCGGCCTGGGGGTTGCCCTGGCGGAAATGGCCATAGGCGGGCGTATAGGGGCCAGCGTGGATATCTCCCTGGTCCCGGCCAGGCCCGGGGACCTGCCCTGGTGGAAAATACTTTACAGCGAATCCGCAGGACGCTTTATTGTCACCGCCCCCAGCCGGAACAGACAGGAGCTGCAGGATATGTTCAAGGGCCGGTTCCTGGCCCGCATAGGGCGCACCCCCAGCGGATCTGAGCTGGAGATAAACATGCAGGACAGGACACTGTGCAGGCTGGACGTAAGCCGCATGGCCAGGGCCTGGCAGAAGACCCTGGACTGGTAGCCCGGGCATACTTTCAAGGCTTTTGCCGGCTGAGCGCCTGACTTTCAAGAAGCCTGGTCCTGACCTCCAGGCTGGCCAGGGACTCCATCTCTTCGCTTTTGTTCATGGCCCCGGCAATATCGCCGGCCAGACAGGTCAGCCCGTGCCCGTCCATGCATATGCTGTCACATTCCCTGGCCTTCTCCCCTACAGCCCTGGCCAGGTCCCTGCTGCCGGGCTCCATTGCCTCTACCCGGCCAAGGCCTTGCAGGGCCGCCCTGGCCTCGAACAGATCCTTTTTTTTGAAAAGAGTTCCGTCACCTGCACGGCTCAGGGCCAGAAGGTTCACCGGATGGGGATGGGCCACAGCCCGGGCCTTTTCCTGGCGCAGGTATATCTCCAGGTGCATGCCGCTTTCAATGGACGCGGGCCCGCCTGCAAGCGTCCTTCCGCTTTCCAGTCCCATTACGCTCAGGTCCCGGGCTTCAAGAGCACCCTTGGAGCATCCAGAGCGGGTAATGAGCACCAGTTCCCGGCGCCGCAGGCTCAGGTTGCCGTTGCAGCCGCTGAAAAGCCCGCGCTCCCAGCCGCGCCGGCCGGCAAGCACCAGGGACTGGATATCTTCCGGAGAAAAGTATTTTTCCACTCCGCTTTCCAGGGGTCTCTCTTCCAGCACCGGCTTTATGTCCACTACAGGGGTTTTATCCACCACTTCCAGGGGATGCACCACCAGCCGACAGTCATGAATCTCCAGTATCTTCACCTGGTGCAGGCCGATGGGATTGGGCCGATGCGGGGATCTGGTGCAGAACACTCCATGCAGGGGCCTGGCCGGATCATTTCTGGGGCGCACCCGGTAGACATCCCTGCGGGCCAGGTGCATCCAGGTCAGGATAATCACTTCCTGCCCCTGCCTCAGGCGATGCAGAGCGGGAGCATACTCGGGATCAAGCTCTATGGTGCAGGCAGGCATATCTCCGCGTCCCTGCCTGGGGCAATCCGCCGGATCAAGATAGCTGGTCCTTGCCAGGCCTATGCTTTTAATATTCATGGAGTTGCCCTGTTTGTTCAGCGAACTCTCCTGCCCTGGGCCTGGACCTCTCAGCCATTAACACCTTATACAGCAGACAGCCTGCGGGTATTTTTTCGCAGGTCGTGAATCTTTTTACGCAGGATGTCTCTTTCTTTGCGCCTGCTTTTGGGCAGCTTCAGTCTTTGGTCCTGAAGTTCCTTCATTCTGGTTTTCAGGCTTTTGATCTGTTCCTTGTAGGCGCCGGACCTGCCTCCTTCTTCCTGGCTCATCCCCAGAACTTCCTTGATGGAAGACAAAAGTTCTTCTTTGCTCATCCCGGAAGCTCCGCTTATCTGAGGGATCTTGTCTATGCAGAGCTGACGAAGCTCCTTGGCTGTCATTTTATCCAGGGGTTTTTTCAGTTCCAGGTTGATTTCCTCGCTCACAGTGACCTCCTTGAAAAGTATTGGTTTCAGGTATTTTTCTTAAAATATTCTACATACTTGGCATAGCATCTGGCAATAGTAGAGCCTTCAGGGAAAGCATCCAGCAGGCCTCCCAACTGCTCCGGGCGCCTGGGTTCAAGCCCGGCCCCGGCATTCTTCACCAGAGGAACATCCAACGGGGTTCTGCCCTTTAACAGCTCTACACGCAGGTTGTCAAAAAGAACCACCCCGCAAAATTCATTTACTCTTTGGAGCAATTCTTCCTGTTGAAAAGTAAGTTCCTGAATGACTATGGAATCCTGGGCCCCCAGGATCAAGGTCCTCTTTTTGCGGCCCAGAGGACTGGCCAGGTCTGCAAGATCATCTCCCACAATCCGGCGCCAGTTTTCACAGATTTTGGTGAAAAGGTAATGCTCGCCTTCCGGGTCATGCCGCTTGAAAAAATTATCAAGTAAATTGTTTACCGGCTTCATGAACTGTATTTTAAGACCTTGTGCCCGCCGGGGCAATACCTGAAAATCCCTACAACCCCATCTGGTCCGTAAAGGGCTTTCATTTAAGGTTTACACCTTCGTTGAGCCAAGGTATGAAGACGGGCAGCAGAGCTTCAACCTCATGCCCCTGATATGAAGACCGGGCTTTAGGCCATAACAGAAGCCTCCCCTTCATCCAGCAGCTTTTTCTTCTGTTCTTCCAGAAGGCAGCCGGCCAGAAAATACGGGGTCTGAGGCTCAAGATTCAGTTCAAAGCTCTGGGAGAATTGATCTTCAAAAAGTTGTCTGACCTTGGGCGATACAGAACACAGATAAACCAGGTGCCTGGAGACATCCCATACCACGTCGAAGACCGCCGGCACAGGCAGAGTTTTGCCCATAAGGGTCTGCTTTACCCTGTCTTTGATTTCCGTTTTCTGGTCCCGGGTGATGAACTTTTTTCCCCTGGATTCCTGCTCGCGGCGGGCGTCCTCCAGGGCCAGGCGGAAATATTTCTTCATAACCGCCGGCGGGATGCGGCGAGTGTCAAGACGCAGTGCGAATGCCAGGTAATGCCCCTTGTGGGGGCTTGCAGAATGCCAATTACTGTCCAGGAGATCGTCGAAACACACCCAGCCGAAACTCCTTTCATCGCTGGTCTGATCAATCTCCCTGAAAGCATTGTTTTTAAGCCGCTGCGGGACTTCCTTCAATAGTTCGTCCGGGACTTTTTCCACAATACGATACCTGGTCAGACTGACGCTGGAACTAAGTATTCCCAATGCAGGTTCTCCTTATGTTGAATCTATGTCTTTGGCTTTCTCGCCAAAGAGATATAATGCCCTGACTCGATCTTCAAGGCAAATTTTTTTCTGAAACGCTGCTGCCGGGTAAGAATGAAAGTAAACATTACCATGACCATGCACTTTAGAAACGAAGAGGTGTCTTTGCAGGGTTAACCGTCTAAAACCAATGGCGTTTTTTTTCAACGATTAAAAATCAACCGACAACAATTAACACTTAAAATTTTACCAAGGAATTAATAATGCCTGAACATCTCTGTATTCACGGACATTTCTATCAACCCCCGCGTTTCGACCCCTGGCTGGAAGAGGTACTGCCCGAAGCCAGTGCAGCGCCCTACACGGACTGGAACCAGCGCATCAACAGGGAAAGCTATGACCCTCTGGGTGCCGCGCGCATCCTGGATCAAGACGGCCGCATAGACCGCATCATCAACTGTTACGAATTCATAAACTTCAATTTCGGTCCCACCATCCTGCACTGGATGGCCAGGCACAGCCCTGACACCTATCACAAGGTGCTGGAGGGAGACCGCAAAAGCATAGAACGTTTCGGACGCGGCAACGCCATGGCCCAGATATACCACCACATCATCATGCCCCTGACTACAGACGAGGACCGGGAGCTGGAAATACAGTGGTCCATCCACGATTTTCAGCAACGCTTCGGCCGCAGGCCCGAAGGTTTCTGGCTCTCTGAGACAGCTGTCTCCACTCCGGATCTGGAAGCCCTGGCCAGGGCCGGCGTCAGGTTTACCGTGCTTGCTCCCAGGCAGGCCAGGGCCATATCAGATTCCCGGGGCAACTGGTCCCAGGTCGACGAAGGCACACTGCCCAAGGACCGGCCATATCTGATGAAACTGCCTTCAGGTCTGGAAATCTCGGTTTTCTTTTACGACGGTCCCGTGTCCCAGGCCGTAGCCTTTGAAAACCTTCTTTCCGACGGGGAAGGCTTCTGGCAGAGGATCATCTCCAGCCACGACCAGAAGCTTCTAAGCCTGGCCACAGACGGAGAATCATACGGACACCA
>PWGS01000045.1 GCA_003554505.1 Desulfonatronospira sp.
CTGTTGGGGAAGGCCCCACGCAACTTTGGCTTTCGGTTTTCTATCGACCCCGATACCGATACCGACCCCGACACCGATGGCCAGAACAAGAGTACACACAAAATGTGCTGAACAGTTACTCTGGTATAAACAAAAAGGCCACGTACTCCCGGCAGGGAGAACGTGGCCTTTTTGTCCTGGAGCAAACTCAAAAAACAAGGCTATCCCCCCTGCCTGTCACTGAAATTGCGCCACCACCACAGAGCCTTGTCGGTCAAAAGTTCGAATTCACCTGCAGCGCTCAGGTTAAGAAAAGATTTGAAGCGCCGGATCATCTGGCCGGTGTAGGGATTGTCCTCCGCCAGGGACGAAAAAAGCTCCGAGTCCTCATTGAGCATCTTCCGGGCGGCCCTGGCCCTGCGCCTGAATGATGGAGTGGCGAACCTGTCCAGATCGATATCCTGGGGCAGGCTGGCGAAATAGGAGATGGTGGTCACGAAATTAAGGCTCTGGATGCAGGACATGGCCTGGTCATGCTCCCGGCAGGAACTCATGAAGGTATTCATGCCTCCCCGGGCAAACACATCCTGCACCGCCTGCACGTGCTCTTCCCGGAGATTGTGCCCTGGACACAGAGCCACCTTGAGCTCGTCGTTTCCCGAAGGGCTGGGTCCGAAAAGAGGATGGGTGCCCATGACCGGTCCCTGGTGGTAATGCTGCATCTTGTTTACCGGGAGGGTCTTGACGGAACAGATGTCCGCCAGGACAAGGGAGCGTGAAAAATACGGGGCCATGTATTCCAGGACCTGGTCCAGGCCGGCCACCGGCACCGCCAGCAGAACCATTCCGGCTTTATCCAGAATACCTGAAAGATCATCCCGGGAAAAAGGCCGGTCCAGGCAGACAACATTCACCCCGCCGCCGGACAGCCTGTCCTTGATGAGCGCCCCCATCTGTCCCCTGGAACCTACCAGCACCAGGTCATTTATACTTTGCATGCATCACTCCAGAAAAAAACCAGACCTTCAATTATTATTCGCCTGAAATACCGTAAGCCCGGCGTACTTTGCTCCATTCATCCCAGAAGCCGGGAAAGGACTTGTTCACGCAGCCGGGATGGTCCAGGACCGCTTTGATGCCGGCCAGCTCATAAAGGGAAAGGCTCATGGCCATGCGGTGATCGCCATAGGTGCAGAACTCCACCTTTTCCCCCCGGGCAAGACTGGAGGGCTCAATTACCAGACCATCCTCACGTAGATCGCACCTGCACCCGGCCCTGATCACTTCCTGCTGCACCCCGGCCAGCCGGTCGCTTTCCTTGATCCTCAAGTGAGCCACGTTGCTTATCCTGGTGGTGCCTGTGGCCATGGAAGCCAAAACAGCCACAGTAGGAACCAGGTCCGGACAGGTACCCATATCCAGATCCACCCCGTGCAGTTTTACGGGACTGACCATCACACCCTGCTCGGAACTTTCAACCTCTGCGCCCATGCTTCTTAATATCTCCAGTATACGCCGGTCTCCCTGCCTGGACTGCATGTCCAGCCCGGCGACCTCCACGGGCATTTCTCCCACCGCGCCTGCGGCCAGAAGATAGGAAGCATTGCTGTAGTCCCCTTCAACCCTGTATTTAACAGGGCTCAACACACCCGGCTGCACCACGAAGCGGATCTTGCCCGGCACCACCTTTTCCACCCGGTCCGGATCTTCGTCCAGCCACTTGCCGTCCCTTAAAACCTGCAGCCGGGCAGGATGTCCAAAACGCTGCATGGTCTGCAGGGTCAGATGCACATAAGGCCAGGAAACAACCTTTTTGCCCCCGATATTGATCACCAGGGAACTGCCGGCCATGGTAGCGGCCATGAGCATCCCCGAGAGGTACTGGCTGCTTTCCTCCATGCCCACGGTTATCACCCCGCCGGGCAGGCCGGAGGGCTCTATGCGCACCGGCGGACACCCGTCAAGGCCCAGGTATTTAAAGCGCACGCCCTGCCCCTCCAGACTCAGCCCCAGGCTTTTGATGGGACGCTCGTGCATGCGCCCGGCCCCGGAAATCTCGAAGCTGCCCTGCCCTGCGGAGACAATGGCCGCCAGCAGCCTGCAGGTGGTGCCGGACTCGCCCACGTCCAGCTGCACCGGATCCAGTGACGGGGCTTTGATCCGTCCTCCAAGACCCTGTACCACGGGGGCTGAATCATCTCCTGAAAACTTCGCCCCCAGGGCCGCCAGACATTCTCTGGTGCGCAGGATATCCTCGCTCACCAGGACATTTTCCAGCTCCGATATCCCCCCGGCCAGCCCCGCCGCCAGCAGCGCCCGATGGGAAACCGACTTGGACGGAGGTGCCTGTAGTGTAATTGTTTTATGCATAGGGTCATATCTTTTGGTTGATATTTAGTCACTATTCACCATCTGATAAAATTGGTCAATCTAAGCGCACCACTGATATTTAGGGTCCGGGGGCTTTGCAAACTGGGCGTAAACTGTCTGAACGACGTAGGAAGCGTTAATCAAAACCGTTCAACACCGAATTTATTCAAAGCATCTTATAGGAAATATTCTGGCTATCAAACCCGTGTATAGGTTTTGATTTACGCTTCCTTGGAGTGAGTTTTTACGTCCTGTTTGCAAAGTCCACGGACCCTGGTGAATAGTTACTGTTGATATTTATATGATCCAGTCTCATCACGCCAGAATCTGCGGGCCGTGGGGGTAGCTGCCCAGCACCCGCATGTAGTAGCAGTTGTCCTCCAGGTCTTTGAGCACACTGGCATAATCATCGGCTGTCAGATCGCATTCCACATCGGCGAAAAACACGTATCTCCATTTCTCCGCCCGCAGCGGCCTGGATTCCAGCTTGCGCATGTTGATGCCCTTGACGGACAGAACCTGCAGGGCGCTTACCAGAGAACCCGGTCTGTCCAGCACGGAAAACAGAAGGGAGGTTTTCTCCCGGTTGCCCACTTCCGGGGGATGGGCGCTTATGATCAAAAACCTGGTCCAGTTGTCCGGCAGATCCTCTATGGAGTTGCCCAGAACATTGAGCTCGTAAAACTTGGTCAGCTTCTGGTGCCCCACAGCTGCTGCGCCTGGTTCCGATGCCGCCCTGGAAGCGGCCCGGGCAGTACTCTCGTCCGGGATCACCTCCACCCCGGGCAGGTTGCCGTGAAGCCAGGTGGAGCACTGCTGCAGGGCCAGCGGGTGGGAGTAAATCTTCTTTATGGCCTCCAGATCCGTCTCCCGGCTGAGCAGAAAATGGCTGATGCGGCAGAATACCTCGGCATGAATAAAGACCTCGAACTTTAAAAACATGTCCAGGCTCTGGCCTACGCTGCCCTGCATGGAGTTTTCCAGAGGAATTATTCCCAGTTCTGCCTCCCTGGTGTCCACAGCCCGGAATACTTCCTCCAGACTGTTTTTGGGGGTGAACCTGGCACTGTGACCCAGGTATTCCACTCCTGCAAAGTAGGAAAATGTTCCTTCCGGTCCCAGGTAGACCACCTTCTGGGGCTGCTGCAGACTGCGCGACGATGAAAAGATCTCCCGGTAAATGCTTCTTAAGTGCTCATCCGGCAATGGGCCGGGATTTTTCTGGGCCAGACCGTTTAAGACCTCTTTTTCCCGAAAAGGCTTGAACACGTTGTCCCTGGACAGGGACTTGATGCCTCCCACCTCCAGACTGAGACCGGCCCGGCGGTTGAGAAGCTCCAGGATCTCCTGGTCCAGGCGGCTTATTTCGCTTCTGATTCTTTTCAGATTTTCTTCCTGGTCCATGGCTATTTTTCCCTGATGTCTTCCTGGATACGCATTCCGAAATGCCTTCCGGCCTCGTCCGCCCGGCACATGACCTGGTCACCCTCTTTCAGCTTGACCACGCTCACCGGCTTGTTCTCCGCCCCCACCAGGCGGATGGTCTCGGCATTCTGCAGGATCACGCTTCCCTGGTGTCCCTCGAACTCGGCACTGATGAGCAGCATGGGCCGGACCTCGGTCTTGATGCGGCCCACCACTGCGGATTTGGCATCGCCCTGGCCGGATACAATAAGCACCTGGCTGCCTGGACCGAGCTCTTCCAGGTAAGTGGTCCTGTCTCCGGGGAGACAGGCGTATGAATGCACTGCTCCGGCGTTGATTCGGAAGGGTCTTGGGGCCACGTACGGGTTGGATTCGGTTTCGGCATTCACCAGAAAGGTAAATGCGCTGGAATTGCCCACCAGCATGCCCTCCGCTGTATTTAAAAGGGAAATAGTATCCACGCATACCCTGTGCCCCAGACCCACCGGGGCTATCCGTGTAATCCTGCCCGGGATCAGGTCCAGCCTGCCCTGGTCCTGCTTGACCCTGGCGGCGATCTTTTTGAGTTCACCGGCGGATTCTGCATCCACCACAACATAGTCCACACCTTTTTCCAGGATGCCCAGGGCGGTATCAACCTCCTGCAGGGTGGCGCACTCCATTCCCACCTGGGGGGTCTGGGCCACGATATTTTCCACGGGTATTATCTCCACCCCCCTGGCCAGGACCACGTTCTGCCCTGCTTTCAGGGACTGCACCGCCTTTTCCTCGTCTTCCTTTTTTTCTATGCTTAAGAAATTGAAATCCTGCACATCCAGGGCCTGGGTCCTGCCCAGGGCCTGGATCTTTTCCAGGTCGCTCTGCTGGGCCAGGATGCCGTCCACCCCGGATTCCAGGGCCAGGGTGACCAGTTTTTTATCGAAGGGAACCGCCTTGAAATATATTTTTTTGGTCATGGTGTTCCTGCACTCGGTTACCGGTTATTAATCAGCTGTTTCCGCCGTTGGCCAGAACATCCATGGCCTCGTCCACATCCATATCCTCATGCACCACATGATTCAGGGTCTTGACCAGGGAGGTCACATCACTGTGCTGGAACACATTGCGGCCCACGGAAAGCCCGGCTGCTCCAGCAGCTACAGAGTCGTGCACCATTTTCACCAGATCCCGGTCATTGTCCAGCTTTGGGCCTCCGGCGATGACCACGGGTATGCAGCAGGCCTCCACTACCTTGGCAAAACTATCGGAATCACCGGTATAGGCAACCTTGACCACGTCCGCGCCCAGTTCCTCGCCTACCCTGGCGCAGTGACGGACCATGTTCATGTCGAACTCGTCCTTGACCTTGGGACCGCGGGCATAAACCATGGCCAGCAGGGGCATGCCCCATTCATTGGCCTTTGTTGCCACCCGGCCCATGTCGCTGAGCATCTCGCGCTCGGATTCGTCCCCCAGATTTACATGGACGGAAATGCCGTCAGCCCCGAGTTTGATGGCGTCCTCTACGCTGGCCACCAGGGTCTTGGCATTGGGATAGGGAGAAATGGAAGTGCTTGCTGAAAGGTGAATGATGAGGCCGACGTCGTGTCCCTTGCCCCTGTGTCCGCACCGGGCCAGACCCTTGTGCATGAGCACGGCGTTGGCTCCGCCCTCGGCGACCTTGTCCACAGTGACCCGCATGTCGATTATCCCGTCAATGGGACCCACGGTCACCCCGTGATCCACCGGAACAATAATGGCCCGGCCCGTGTTGCGGTTGAAAATCCTCTCCATTCTGATGGTCTTTCCCAGGTGCATGACAATACCTCCTGATGTTTGAGGGCGGCAGGTTCAGGCGGACTTTTTTTGAAACAAAAAAAGGGCCGCCGGCTTTTGCCTGCGGCCCTTGGGTTTTTGGATTTTTGTACTTGACTCTAAGGCTAAACTCCTCCCTTTGGACCACAGGCCTTTGTAAAATAAAAATACCAAAAATAAAAAGAAGTATGGCTGGGCCTAAGGGATTCGCTTAACATGAGAAGCTTTGTAAACACGATTTTTAAATATTGTCAACAAAAAAATTAAACAAAATTTTGAAACCGTCATTTTTGCCGTGACAAATCAAACGCTGGGCAGGCGGAACCGGGAAAAATGAACGTCACTGGCCTGGACTTTCTTTTGACCTCTTCAGTTGACAATGCTACATGATAAAATATCGTGTAAAAATCGTTGGTAAGCATTTTATTGGGAACATGTCCCCGCAATTATTTCTCAGGTTCGGAACCGGCTCCGGCGGGGGAATAACCGGCATCCAAAAAGCTGGGTAGCGCTACCCATGACTAGTCTTTCGATTTTGATTCAGACCCCGATACCGCTTATCAGAGTTAGAGCAGAAGTGTCTTCGCTTTGCATGTGGTACGGGGACCCCTCCCTTCTTTGCTTAAAAGCGCTTGCAGACACGAAAAGAGACAAAATATGCTGAACATTTCCAGAAAGGTTTGTACAAAATGCCCACTATAGCTATGTTTTATGGTTTGATCATCAGAATGTATTATGCTCCAGGAGAACATCCGCCACCTCACTTTCATGTGTATTATAATGAATATCGTGCCACTGTGGATATTCGAACCTGTGATATACTGGATGGAGAGCTTCCTGGAAAACAGACCAAATTGGTTCTAGCCTGGGCTGAACTCCACCAAGAAGAGTTAATGGCCAACTGGCAGCTTGTTATGAATGAAGAAGAACCTTTTAAAATTGATCCATTGAAATAGGGAGGTGTCATATGTATCCTGCCATAGTAAATGTAACTCCTGAAGATAATTATATTTTGTATTTAGAATTTGACAATGGTGAACATGGTAGAATAGATATAAAACCATTTCTTAATTATGGCGTATTTAAAAAAATTATGGATCAAAATATGTTTC
>PWGS01000172.1 GCA_003554505.1 Desulfonatronospira sp.
TCGCTGGAAGCGAACATGAGGGAGCGTTTTTCATTTATGGCCTGAGCAATCATACCTTCATCAATGAGCTTGTCCATCTCCTGCTGGATCTGCTCCTGCATTTCTTCAGGATGGCAAAGGGCCAGTTTGAAGTCGGAGTTTTCCTCCTGCATCAGGAAAAAGGCCTGGGCATCGAAGTCGATGAGTTGACCAGCCCTGTCCATGGTCTGGGATAGAATGGTATCCGGCTCCTCCATCCTGTTCACGCTCTCCTGGAAATCACCAAAGGACATGGCCAGCTCCAGAGCGTCCAGGTAAACCCTGTTGGCCTCTTCCAGATATTTAACGCGCTGTTCCAGACTGTGAACGTCCTGCTTCAGGCCCGTGGGGGCCTTATTTGTCAGCTGGTTCTGCTGCGGCTTTGGCTGAGACTCGAAAACTTCCCCGGATTGCATTTTCCGGAAGGCCACAAGCCTTGACCTGCGTATGGCCTGGGACTGTTTCCGGTTGCGGGCAACAGCCTTTTTTCCACCTGCCGGCTTTGACGTGACCTGGGATTTTCTCTCAGAGTCGTCATCCACAAACCGGCGGTCATCATGCTCCGGCAGCACAGGAGCTTCTGTTGATTTGCTGAAATGGAGCAAACGGGTCATACAGCCTCATTGATGCACAGGAATTGTTTTCTGATTTTACAGTATAATGAAATATGGCTTGAAAATAAACCCCTGTCAACTTTTTTCTGACGAAGGCATGGAGGATTTCTGCAGAAATCGGTCCACCTTTTTCAGACAGAGGGCAAAAACCGCAGGGTCCAGGCCCAGGATTTCCCAGGCACGGGCATCCAAAGGAGGCACATATTCAGGGCCGTCTCCGTGCATGGAGCAGGCGTGGACCAGAATATCAGCCACATGCACCACTGCGGTATCCGGAAAATGCAGGGACCGGTTCGGAGCATGATGATACCTGACCGAATGCTCCAGAATTAGAGGAAGCTTCCATTTGGCCACAAGCATGCCGCCGGCAAGGGCGGGGTCTGTCCCCATAACCGCGGATTCAGCCTGCCAGGACAGCTTCTTTTCCCGGGCAGCCTTTTTGCGTGCCTGGCCCATATGCTGCGGAAAGTTGAGCATGAGAATTGTTTTCCCTATATCATGGATCATCCCGGCCAGAAAAAGTCTTTCCTTGTTCATGCCTTCCCTGAATGAGCCCATGGTTCTGGCGGCAATGGCGCAGGCTATGCTGTGCCTCCAGAATTTTCTGAGGTTCATTTCCTGGATCTTGAGCCCCTGAAATGTGGATCTGAACAGAAAGACCAGGACCATCATGAATGATTGCTTGGTGCCCAGGAGGTTCAAGGCCTGGGAAACACTTTCTATTCTGAAGGGAAAACCGTAAAAGGAGCTGTTGACAAGATTCAGCAGCCGCCTGGAAAGTTCTGGATCCCGGTTAATGATTGCGGCCAGACGGGCCGCGGTACACTGGGGATCAGTAAGGGCTTCCTGCAGCTGGACAGTGAGCAGGGGCAAGGGTGGAAATTCCAGGCTATCAAAATCCAGGCGGCCTGGATCCATCTGCTCTGGACGGGACTGGTGCTTTCCAAAAAGAATCTCCCCGTGCGTGCGCGTCTGGGGCTGGTGCGCCGGTGGGTCCCGCAAGTCAGGGTTGCGGGCCATTTCCCGGGCCAGCCTGACCCGGGCCAGACTGAACATCTCCTGCATGGCCGGATATTCCAGATCCGTGTGCACAAATTTGGGCTGTATCCTTTTTTCCGCCAGCTCCAGAAGTTCAGGGTCCTGCCAGACCTCACCATCCCCGGAGGTGTCACTTTGCTCAGTCTGCGGGTATCCCCCGGTTTCCCTGATTTCGACTTCAGTTACCCCCCAGATTTTCAAGGCCCGGATATGTTTTCCGGACAGAGGAATCCCACTGTTGACCAGCAAACGCCCGTTTCCGGCCAGCAGATCGGACGCAGGAATCATGCCCGGTTCAAGCTTATGCACATTGATTTTACACTTCATCCCCAAACCTCTTCTCACATCCCTGAGGCGACAAAACTGCTTAAATGCCGGCGCGGATCATCCGGAAACTTTAGTGCCTCCGGGAACAAGCCAGATCTTTTCTATAGAAGCCGGGTCCAGGGGCTTGGAGAATAAAAAACCCTGACCATAATGGCACTTAAAAGACTTGACATTGTCCAGCTGAAGCTGGGTTTCAATGCCCTCGGCCACCAGCTCCAGATTCAAGCCATAGGCCATTTCCACGATGGCCTGGATAATGCGATGGTTATTCTTTTTGGAATTGGCTATATTGATAAATGAGCGATCGATCTTCAGTTCATCCAGGGGAAAGCGCTGCAGATGGGCCAGGGAGGAATATCCTGTTCCGAAGTCATCTATACTCAACCGGAGACCCATATACTTCAGTCTTCTCAATGTCCGCAGGTTGTTATCCTTCTGGGCCATGGCCATGCTTTCGGTTATTTCCAGATTCAGGCATCCCGGACTCAGGTTCTCTTCCTGCAGGGCCTGATAAAGCTTCTGCTCCAGACCGGCCTTTTCCAGCTGCTTGCCGGAAATATTTATATTCATCACCAGAGACTCATTGAATTCTCTCCAGAGTTTGATCTGCCTGCAGGATTCCCGCAGCCCCCAGAGCCCCATGGGTTCTATCAAACCTGTCTCTTCAGCCAGGGGTATAAACATGCAGGGAGAAACCATGCCCTGTTGCGGATGCTTCCAGCGAATCAACGCCTCAAAACCCTTCAATCCGCTGCTCTCCAGCCTGACTATGGGCTGGTAATTCAAAATCAGTTCCCCGTGCTCCATGGCCCGACGCAAATCTTTCTCCATCAGAGTGCGCTGGCTTTTTTGCTGATACATCTCGCTGACAAAAGTCACACAGCGGTTTTTTCCCTGCTTCTTGGCCTGTTGCATGGCCAGCTCAGCATCCCGGATCATGTCTTCCGGCCGGGTGTAGTTCATATTATAGAACACGATGCCAGCACTGATGGTGATGCGGACTTCAAGGCCATCAATAAAGTATGGCTCGGCCATCTTTTCTCTGACGTGCTGGGCCAGGTCGTTTATTTCTCCCTGCTGGCGGTCTTCTGCCATGATACAGAACTCATCCGAACTCAAACGGGCCAGGGTGTCGTTGGCGCGCAGCAGGGCCTGGACTCTGTTGGAGACTTCCAGCAGAAGGCGGTCCCCAATCAAATGCCCGAAACTGTCATTAATGGCTCCCAGTCCATCCAGATCAAACACGAGCAACCCGAAAAAAAAGCTCTTGTCCTGGCTCGCTTTCTGCAGGCCCTTTTCCAGCTTTTCAAGGAAAAAAGAATGGTTGGGAAGGTTGGTGCGGTGATCGTACAGGGCCTTGTGCAGTAGACGCTCCTCGCTTTTCTTCCTCTCGGTAATATCTGTAATGCTGCCCTCGAAATAAACGATCCGGCCCTGCTCATCGCTTATGGTACGGGCGTTCTCCGAGATCCAGACCAGGCTTGTATCCTTGCGCTGGACCTGGGTTTCCATTTGCTGTAAACTACCTTTTTGAAGTAAAGTACTGTGCCGCGTCTCTCTAATTTTGGGTATACAATAGATTTCAGAAAAATTCCTCTCCCGCATGGCTGTTTCGAAATCCTCCGGGGAAGCATAGCCCAGAATGCGGGCAAAGGCCTGGTTGACGCAGACAACCGAGTCGTCCGCTCCCACCAGGTACATGCCCTCAACTGCATGGTAAAACAGGGCCCTGTATTTTGACTCCGATTCTTCCAGATTCATCCGGGCCTCGTATTCCTGGGTGATGTCCCCTATGGTCCCCACAAGCCTGATATGGCCATCTTCGGCATATTCTGAAGTCTTGGCGTTAAGCTTGACCCACCTCCAACTCCCGGATTCAGTCTGTACCCTGAACTGCTGGCTCAAATATATATCCTCTTTTGAAGCATACTGTTTGATCTGCTGCTGCAGACCCTCCCAGTCTTCAGGATGAATAAGCCGCTCAAACCCTGGTAGATGGCCGTCCTCTTCAAGTTCATGGAGATCTTCTGATTCAGAATTCTGCAGATCCACCACCATCCTGCAGGTGGCCGGATCAATCTCGCAAACCATCTGACGCGAGCCTTCCAGAGCGGTTTTGAGACGGCTGCGGTCCTTCTGGATTTTTTGTTCGTTTTGTTTTCGTTTGGTACTGTCTTCCAGCTTGATATAGACTTTTTCTACCAGACCAGATGTGTTTCTCACCGGAACAAAAGTAATGCCAAGGCATGCCTCGCTGACTCCAGAATTTTCATTATCCCCGGGCAACTTGCGCCACGTCTCCGGAAGGACCACTGTTTCACCCAGGCGAACACGGGCAAAGACATCCTTTAGTCCCCATGTCCGGGTGCAATAATTGGTGAGGATACAGAACGGTTCTTCAGGGGACAGTTTAAACATGTCCCTGAACTTCTTGTTGGTTAACAAGGCCATGCCGGAGAAGTCGGAGACAATGACCGGGTTGGGATTGGAGTCAATGATCCTTATCAGTTCCTCATGGAAACTTTCTAGTGACTCGGTCTGCTGCGACCGGAAAGGAGAGAAAAGACGTAAGACGCCTTTGAGTGAAAGGACCATAAACTACCCTGCCCAGGCAAGTCCGATAGAAATACCGGGCGGACTGTGGTTCATGTCATGGGTAAGCCGGTACAAAACCCCCACGGTGCTCACCGGCAGGAACAGCCGGACCGCAAGCTGAACTGCTTTTCCTGCTCCTGATTTTGATCTTGCCTTTCAGAACATGCCCTGGTTCTGCATAAAAAAACACAGCCATCGACAAATCCTCCCCCTGTGCCTTCTCTGGCCGGGAGAAACAGGGATAGTGCGGCCCGGACCTCTGGCTCAGAAGGTCACCACACCCCTATTTGACAAACAGATTGTCCCAGGCCATGTCAATCTTTTCTGTGGTCAACTCAGGACGATGACCATGGTAGAAAGCATCGTCAAGAATATGATCTATGATATCCCGCGGCTGGCAGGAAGTAAGCCGCACATCCATACGCGTGTAGTAATGGTCCATGAGGTATTCGAAAACTTCTTCATTGAACTCCAGATTATTGGACTGACATATTTTTACAAATATTTCCCGGTACTCTTCAGGCGTAGGATAGTCTATTTTTAATTTGTAACGCATGCGACGCAGAAAGGCGTTGTCTACCAGTTCCTTGGGGTCCAGGTTGGTGGCGAAAATCACCTGCTGATCAAACGGAATCTCAAACTTTCGGCCGGTATGCAGTGTAAGCATATCCGTACGCTTGGCCAAAGGGACGATCCACCTGTTGAGAAGGGTTTCCACATTCATCGGTTGTCGGCCCAGGTCGTCAACAATAAACAACCCGTTGTTGGCCTTCAACTGCAGCGGGGCTTCATAATACTTGGCTACGGGATTGAAATCCAGATCCAGCGTACGCATGGTCAGATCCCCCCCGGCCATGATGGTGGGCCTTTTCACACAGACCCATCTTTTATCATACTCGGACTGGTCATCCTGTTTCTCAACCGGAACATGCACTGACTTGTCATAGACAGTGATGAGCTCCCCACCCACCAGCAATGCATGGGGAACATAGACCTCACCTGGCAGCGCCCTTCCCACTGCCTCGGCTATGGTTGTCTTGCCGTTGCCCGGGGGACCGTACAGAAACATGGCCCGGCCGGAACATGCCGCAGGCCCCAGGGTCTGCAAAATGGAGTCGCTCACCACCAGATGTGAAAAGGCCTTGCTGAATTGTTCCGGAGAGATCACAATATGCATTACACTCTGGATTTCAATCTGCTTGCGATAACTCTCCAAGGTTACGGGCGCGGGTCCGGTATAGCGGCAGATGTTCAAAAGCTCGCTGGCCCTGTTTCGACCAGCATCGGTCATGGAAAACTTGTATGATGTCTTGTGCAGTTGATCCGCTCCAATTACCTGTATGAGCTTCTCCCTGCGCAGCACATCCATGGCCTGATCCACTATGGAAATGGGCAGTTTAACCCTGTTGGCCACTATGGGAATGGTGAACTCGCCCATAAACACGACATGCTTGTTGATAAGATCCACTATATAGGAAAGATCCAGCCCTGTATCTTCAATGGAGCGTGGAACCGGAGGAACTCTTTTAAAAAATTCCTCCAGGTCTTTTTCTTCGATGAAACCAAGGGCTACAAGATTATAGCCCAGGCGTCCTCCGGAGAACTGCTGTCTTTCCAGGGCCATCTGAAGCTGTTCTTCAGATACCAGTTTCTTATCAACCAGATGTGAACCCAGAAGATTATGTTCCATTGAAACGCTCTCCTTTACTATTGTGCAAGCAACTACTCATTACACTCAAAAGCACCTTATCTCCTCTCAGGCCATTTTTAAACAAGCCCTGCCAGATACAAAATGCGCCTGCAAAAAAACGTTTTGCAGGCATGTCATCCAGTTTCCATCCGGAAAGTCTTTCTTTCCGGATGCTCAACCTATTGGTTTTCTTTCCGGAAACGTAACTATTCCCCATCCGATAAAATTGGTCAATCTATGCGCACCGCTGATATCTAGGGTCCGGGGGCTTTGCAAACTGGGCGTAAACTGTCTGAACGACGTAGGAAGCGTTAATCAAAACCGTAAAACACCGAACTTTATTTAAAGCATGTTATCGAGGTTATTCTGGCTTAAAA
>PWGS01000135.1 GCA_003554505.1 Desulfonatronospira sp.
CCTGTTCCGCCCACCATATGCGGGGCCGTAGTTAAGCTGGTTATAACGCCGGCCTGTCACGCCGGAGGCCGCGAGTTCGAGTCTCGTCGGCCCCGCCACAAGAAATCAAAGGCCGGGATTTATTTCCCCGGCCTTTTTTTTGTTCTTTTGCAGTTAATGGAAAGGGAGCAAGGTGCTCAATAGATGCACCTGCAAGATGTCATTTCCGTCATACCAGTCATGTTGAGTGCGTGGGAGTTTTGCCGGGTTGCTGCTCCCGGACCATTAATCTTAAGCAAAAACCGCGTTTAGAGATCACTATGCTGACCAACCTGTTCTATATTTCAATAGTTCTGCTTATCACCTTTGTTGTTGTGTATTACTTAAGCGGCCTGTATTTCAATGCCAGGAGAAAGTTGAGAGACAGAAAAGCTATCAGGTATTTTGAAGAAGAAGTCTGGAGCCTGGAGAAAAAGTATAACAACAGCGAGTACTTTCAATCCCTGGACCACCGGGAGCAGGAAGCACTGAAAGACAGACTGCAGAAATACAGGGAAACCCTGAATGACTTGAAAAATTCTCCTTCTGCCTGACAAGTCACTTAAACTTTCTTTTTACTGTCATTGGCGGCTTACTGGTGAAAGCATTTCTGCCTGCCCGGACAAAGTATTTTCCGTGTGGCTCTTTTTGTGCCCGGACAGTCAACAGGCTGTTCCTTCAAAGTATCCCCTTCTTATCTTAAAAGCTCCATCCGCTTTTCTCTGGTTATTGACAGCTCAATTATATCCATTGAATTTTTTTGTGAATGGTCTCAGCATCACTTTTTCCAGGCGGTCTGCAGCAAACTGTAGTTGTGCTTTGAGTCAGTGTAGAACAGTTTACTGTAATAGATTATATGTTTTTATATTAAATCCTTGTTGCAGGGGTTGATGTTTATGGTCAGGCCTGTTAGTTGACTTGCGCAATGTTGCAATTCTGGATGCTTATTCTGGATTTTTAATCCAGGCAGAATTGAAAAATCAGTTAAGGTTAAATAAGGAGGAGATAAGATGGAAGACCATGTAAAACAGGCCCTGGAAATAGTTAAAGCCCAGGCCAGCGGGCGGAACATGACGGAAGAAGAGATCAACTCCATGATAAAATCGCTGTCTGAGGGGATACAAAAGGCCTCACAGGGAACTGCCGAAGAGCAGGTCAGCGAGGAGCAGCACCCTGCAGTGGACCCCAAAAAGGCCATCCGGGAAAAGAGTATTGTTTGTCTGGAGTGCGGCAAATCTTTCAAGGTCATAACCAAAAAACACCTTGCCAAGCATGATATGACCCCTGATGAGTACAAGGAAAAATGGGGTTATAAAAAGAACCAGTCCCTTGTGGCCAAGGCTCTGGCCAGGGAGAGACGGAAAAAAATGCAGGAAATGGAACTCTGGAAAAAGAGAGAAATCAAAATGCCCGGGAGATAAGACCGGTCACTACAGTGTTTTAGTACCTGCGTCTGTGCGCCTGCAAAAAGCCGTTTTCATTTTTGTATCTGCTCAGCGTTTTTATGGAAAGCAGAGGACAGTCCACATGCGACATGAAAAGCGCTGAAAACTGATTATTTTTGCAGGCGCATTTTGTATCTGTATTGACGGGCCTGCAAAAAGTCGAAAAGTGAAACCAGTTGGTTTCCAGCTGTTTGATTTTTCTGACAGCCTTCATCCGGTCTCTGAGTTCTTCTAACTGCTAAAAGGTTTTCATCCGGAAACGGTTCTTTTTCCTTTTGGCTGAGCCTGCCACGCGCCTCGCGTGGTCAATCTGCACAATTATTCGTCACCCGAAAGATACGCCTCCTCATAATTGTTTGATTTCCTTGCCAAAAGAAAAAATTCCTCGTTTCCGGAAAGAAAACCAATAGCTTCGACATCCGGAAAGAAAGACTTTCCGGATGGAAACTAAAAGGCTTTTTGCAGTTACATCCGTTCAGACAGGATGACAGGTAAGAGCATAAGCAAATCATGCCGTACTGTGACTGAGGTTTATGCTTTTACTGAGTTTCCATTTTTTGCTTCACACCTGCATATATCCGGTTTAAATCCCGACTGACGGGGATGCCGGAGTCGAGACATCTGCGCGTGATTTTTCCCTTTTGTATTTGCTTCCTTCATGTTAAGTGCCTGTTCTTGATCCCCGGGCAGCATTTCCTTGCTGTCCTTGTTGTTTTTCCTGTTACATTTTCAACTTTGTTGATAAGAGATGAGGGCAGCATGAAAAGTACCTTGATTCACAGGCTTGATTCAGGTGAAGCCAGAATAGGCATAGTCGGGCTCGGCTACGTGGGACTGCCCCTGGCCATGCGTTACCTGGAAGTGGGATACAGCGTTCTGGGGCTGGATGTTGATCCCCATAAAGTGGACAGGCTCATGAAGGGTGAAAGTTTTATCAGACATATTCCTTCTGCGCCTTTGAAGGATGCAGTGCAACAAAGGCGCTTCGAAGCCTCCACGGATTTCACCCGGGCCGGTGAGGCCGATGCCATTATCCTTTGTGTACCGACTCCCCTGGATAAGCATCGCGAGCCGGACCTGTCTTTTGTGGTAAATTCCCTGGAGATGGTTCTCCCGGCTTTGAGACCCGGGCAGGTGATATCACTGGAGTCCACCACCTATCCCGGCACCACGGATGAGGAGCTGATGCCGCGCATAGAGGCTGCAGGCTTCAAAACCGGCCGCGACGTCTTTCTGGTGTATTCTCCTGAGCGGGAGGACCCGGGTAATCCCGGATTCAACACCAGAACCATCCCCAAAGTCTGCGGAGGTGTCACCAGGGACTGCCTGGAAGTGGGAATGGCCCTTTACGGCCGGGTTATTGATGAGCTGGGGCCGGTTTCCTCCACCAGGACCGCAGAAGCGGTGAAGCTCATGGAGAATATCTTCAGGAGTGTGAATATTGCCCTGGTGAATGAGATGAAAACAGCCTTGATGAAAATGGATATAGACATATTCGAAGTGATCCGGGCGGCTTCCACCAAGCCCTTCGGGTACATGCCCTTTTACCCGGGACCTGGGCTTGGCGGTCACTGTATCCCCATTGATCCCTTCTATCTTACCTGGAAGGCCAGGGAATACGACGTGGCTACACGCTTTATTGAGCTGGCAGGAGAGGGGAACACTTCCATGCCTTATTACGTTGTTCAAAGGGCCATGGAGGTATTAAACGATTTTGGCAGGGCCCTGAAACAGTCCAGGATACTTCTGCTGGGGCTGGCCTATAAACCGGACGTGGACGACGACCGGGAATCGCCGACCTACAAGATAATGCACCTGCTGGAGAAAAAAGGGGCGGATGTTTATTACAACGACCCGTATGTACCGGTTGTCAGGCCTTCCAGAGAATATGGTCATTATGCAGGGCGCAGGTCACAGCAGGTGTCGGGTAATTTTGACCTGATAATTCTCTGTACCGCTCATAAAGAGTACCAGGAACTGGACCCTTCGGGTCTTGGCCCTCCGGTTCTTGATACCAGGGGGTTTTTTGCTGATTTGCCCGGCAGGGTCTACAGGGCCTGATCTTTTTAAATTATAACCGGAGGAGGAAATGGACCCGTCGGAAGAGGAGATAAAAGTCCCAAGAGTTCGTATCAGGGAAATGGGCATTGATGACCTTGCTCCTGTATACCACATCGGCGAAGAGGTTTTTACAGCCGAGTTTTCAACCAGCCTGTACAGAACCTGGGATGAATATGAGATAATCAATCTTTTCAGCACGGACAACGAGCTGTGCCTGGTTGCCGAGCTGGATGATCACATTGTGGGCTTTGCCCTGGCCACTACGGTGGAAAAGCCGAGATCGGCCTGGAAATACGGGTATCTGACCTGGCTGGGGGTACGCAAGAATCTGCAGCACGCCGGGGTGGGCAATCGGTTGTTTAAGGAAGTCGTCAGGCGCATGGAGCAGATGGGCGTACGTATGGTTATAGTGGATACTGCCGGAGACAATGTTTCCGCTATCCGCTTTTTTCAGAAACAGGGCTTTGACGACATGAAGGAGCATGTTTTTTTGAGCATGAACCTGAGCCGCAAGGCAAAAGCCAAGGCGGGAAAGAAAAAAAGACCCAGAAGCGGCAGGAAGTCCATAGTTCAGAAAAAGAAAACACCCAAGAGAACAGGTTATGGATGATAGAATTGAAAGAGCGGTAAGGGAGATTGATCCCCGGAGGCTTCTGTCATTGCTGGTGGATATGATAGATATCTATTCGCCTTCGGGCAAGGAGAAGGATATCCAGGTATATATAGAGGACTGGCTGACAGCCGGGGGTTTTGAGGTTACCCGTCAGGAAGTGGAAGAAGACCGTTTCAACCTGCTTCTTACCATGGGATCCAAAGACCCTCTGTTATATCTGGTGGGGCATGTGGATACCGTGGCGGAATGGGGTTTCGACGAGGAGGGACCTTACGAGCAGGGCGGCATTGTAAGAGGTCTTGGCAGCGCAGACATGAAGGGCGGCTGCGCGGCCATGGTGGAGACCTGGTTGGCCCTGGCCAGTGCTTTTGAACCTGCAGACAGGCCGCCCGTGGGACTTGCCCTGGTTGTTGGAGAAGAGGAAAGCGGCGACGGCAGCGAGGTTTTTCTTGAGAACAGGCGTCCCCCCTGGGTAATTATCGGAGAACCAACCAGTCTGGCTGCCTGTTATTCCCATTACGGGTACCTGGAGGCCTGCCTGGAGACTACCGGCCGCAGGAGCCATTCCTCACTGCCTGAACTGGGGCATAACGCAGTGGAGTCCATGCTCAAGATTCTGCTGCATCTGGGAAAGCACGAGCTGTTCCAGCAGGGAACTTCGGATCTGGTGTATTCCATAAGGGAGATGAGTTCATCCAGGGCGGGTTTTGTAGTTCCAGACAGATGCGAGACCTGGATTGACCTGCATCTGCAGCCGGGCATGGATCTGAAAAAGCTCAAGACCCTGATCCGGCAGAGGGCCATGGAGGCTCATGATTTTATTTCAGATCTGAACCTGGAGGTGGGGTTCGAGTCCTCATATTCCGGGTACGATCTGGGCAGCGACCATTACATGGCCCGGCAGCTTCGTTCTGTGTATGATTATCTGGGGGTACCGTATTACGAGAATATCTTTCGTTCCCAGTCAGACGGGAATCTTTTTTATGAGGCCGGATCCAAACCAGTAATCCTTGGACCGGGTTCTCTGGAGACTGCTCATACTCCGGATGAGCATACCAGTTTGGCCGAAGTTACCAGCGCAGCCAGAATATATACTGCAATTTGCGCGAGTCTGGAGCATGATTTCAAAGACGTTTCCGGATGAAAACCAATAGCTTCGACATCCGGAAAGAAAGACTTTCCGAATGAAAACTAGTTAAGAATAGTTTTGCCGTCTCTCTATGTAATAATTTTTCATTTTATGTAATTATTCACCACGGTCCGGGGACGTTGCAAACAGGACGTAAAAACTCACTCCCAGGAAGCGTAAATCAAAACCTATACACGAGTGTGATAACCAGGATTTTTTTGTGTAACATGTTTTGAATCCGGTTCGGTGTTTTACGGTTTTGATTAACGCTTCCTACGTCGTTCAGATCCCGCACTTACTTTCTGGCAAATCTTGAGTTGAAAACTGCGCAGACATAGAAAAAGTAAGTGCGGGACCCAGTTTGCAAAGCCCCCGGACCATGGATCTACAACCAGACGCCTAGATTGCCCAGCTTTAGCGGGTGGCGAATAGTTGCCATTTTATTTAATAAATACTTAATTAATAGTGAAAAAAATTTCTGGACAACTTTTGAGGTTTATTTTAATCATGATTCCTACTTTAAGAGTCTGGAATGAATATCAGGCAAATTAAAAAAAGAGGGGCGCAGTTATGAAGTTATCCCCGACCATCCGTTACGGTACGAGGCTGATGCTGGATATGGCCGAGCACAATGAGACCGGACCCATACGCATCAAGACCATAGCCCAGAGACAGGGGATCTCAGAGAAGTACCTGGAGAAGATTGTGCGCCTGTTGCGCAAGGCCGGTCTTGTAGATGGTTTGCGGGGGCCTGGAGGGGGCTATGTCCTGGCGGTACCTCCGGAAAAAATCACTCTGGGTTCCATCCTGGAGGCCCTGCAGGGCAGGGTGGAGTTGTGCCCCTGCCTGGGAGAGCCGGAGCATTGTGAAAAGCACCTGTTCTGCAAAACCAGGATGGTCTGGAACGACATCAACGCAGCCATATCTTCAAGACTGCACGGTACCACACTGGCAGATCTGCGGGATTCTAGCTGCCCGGGGGAGACGGAAGAAGCCAATTAGTTTTCATCCGGAAACGGTTCTTTTTCCCTTTGGCGGCGTCAATCTGCACAATTATTCGTCACCGTATTAAGATACGCCTCCTCATAATTGTTTGATTTCCTTGCCAAAAGAAAAAACTCCTCGTTTCCGGAAAGAAAACCATCAGTTTCAGCATCCGGAAATAAAGAATTTCCGGATGGAAACCAATTAGGTTTCAACATCCGGAAAGAAAG
>PWGS01000196.1 GCA_003554505.1 Desulfonatronospira sp.
GTTGGATGGCCACCCGCAGGATGACCCTTGTGCCCAGGGGAGTGCAGAACTTTTTTGAATTCATGATCAAATCAATCGAGGATTTCGTGGTGGCCAATATGGGCGAGCAGGGAAGGAAGGTATTTCCGGTTCTCTTTACCCTGCTCATCTATATCTGGGTGCTCAACGTATCCGGGCTGGTCCCAAGCATCGACGCGGCCACGGCCAACATCAACACCACCGCGTGCATGGCCCTTTTTGTTTTTGTCTACTACAACTACTGGGGCATCAGGATTCACGGGGCCGCTTACATTAAGAAGTTCATGGGACCCTACTGGTGGTTTGCCCCGGTCATGTTCCCCATCGAGATAGTCAGCCACCTGGCCCGGCCGCTCTCCCTGGCGCTGCGGCTTTTTGGAAACATCCGGGCAGAGGAAATCACCATTGCCGTAATGTTTATTCTGGCCCCCATACTGGGGTCTTTGCCCATCTTCATACTCTTTTTGCTTTTAAAGACAATGCAGGCCTTTGTGTTCTTCATGCTGACCATGATGTACCTCAAGGAGGCCTTTGAAGAGGCGCACTAAAAGAAAGCCTGATCTTGCGCCTGCTTCATTTTAACGTCGGGGGAAATGGTCTTTTGACCGAACAAATAAATCGTTAGGAGGTTTTGTAATGCGTAAGTCTTTGTTGATTGTCTTTCACACCGTTTTCTTCGTAGGTCTTGCCAGTGCCGCATTTGCAGCCGAAGTTGCTCCTGAAGTCATCGGCAACATCGCCCTGGCCACCGGTCTGGGCATGGGCATTGCCGCCATCGGTACCGGCATAGGTCAGGGTATCGGTCTCAAGGGCGCTTGTGAAGGTACAGCCCGTAACCCCGAGGCAGGCGGCAAGATCACTGTTACCCTGCTCATCGGCCTGGCCATGATTGAGTCTCTGGCCATTTATGCACTGGTTATCAACCTGATTCTGCTGTTCGCCAATCCTTTTATCTAGAGCCGGGGATAAGCACCAAGGGGAGGGGATTGCTCCTCCCCTTTTTAACGGCCCGTGTATGTTAAAAAATTCACTATGCAGCAAATAAAGTTCGAGCGAATTCCCCGGGCCACCATTTCCAGGCTTGCAGTTTACGTGCAGGAACTGGAAGTAATGGAACAGCAGGGCATCAGGGTGATATCCTCAGAAAAACTGGCCCATCTGTGCGGGGTCAATCCTTCTCAGATACGCAAGGATCTGGCTTATTTCGGTGAATTCGGGGTCCGCGGAGTTGGTTATTATGTGCACGAGCTTCGCGAGGCCATAAGACAGAGCCTGGGCCTGGACCGGACCTGGAACGTGGTTCTGGTGGGCGTGGGCAACCTGGGAAGGGCGCTTCTCAGGCATAATCTTTTCCGCAAAAGAGGTTTTGTAATTGTTGCCGCTTTTGACTGCGACCCCTTCAAAATCGGTGAAGAAATAGCCGGGCTGGAGGGCAGCTGCACCAGCAAGCTTCCCAAAAGCACCAGGGATATGAATGTGGAGATCGGGATAATCCCCACACCGCCGGAGAGAGCCCAGCGTGCCGCCAACTATCTCATTGAGGGCGGCATAAAAGGGATCGTCAATTTCGCACCTTCCAGAATAAGCACACCTGAAAATATTTCAGTCGAATATGTTGATTTTATAAACCACATGTTTTCCGTAGCGTTTAATATTACCCAGAAGCAGGTCAGGGGACTCTTGTAATTTTCCTTGATTTTTTTCTTCCTGCGCCTACAGGCCTGTGAACAGGTCCCTTTTTTGTAACTGTTCAGTATTTTTTGTGCTTTTACTGTGGTAATCGGGGTGGGTATCGGCATCGGCTTTCGGCCTGGAGCACCTGCAGCTCGGAGAGGGTCAAAAAATGAAAGGCAAAGCAGTGCGCAGGGAGAAATCCGCATGGGCATGAAGGCTCTTTTTTGCGGGGTTGGTGAGGCATTCGACGAAGATCTTTCCAATACCAGCATTCTAGTGGAAGTAGAAGAACATGGAGATGTCAGGAAACTGTTGCTGGACTGCGGCTTTACCGCCGCACCTGCCTTCTGGAGGTTCAGTGCAGACCCTCTGGATCTGGACGCGATATGGATATCGCACCTTCACGGAGATCACTTTCTTGGCCTGCCCCAGCTTTTAATACGTTTCAGTGAGCACGGCAGGTTCAAGCCTCTGCAGATAGGCGGGGGGAGCGGCACATCCGGATCTGTAAAAAAGGCCATGGAGCTTGCCTATCCAGGCAAGTGGGATCGCCTGGGATTTGATATCGAATTTATCGAGGCCGTTGCGGAAGAGTCTTTTCACCTGGCGGGCGTGCAGGCCCTGGCCATTCCAGTTGAGCACTCTGTACCGGGTCTGGGAATAAAGCTGCATGCACAGGATATGAGTCTGTTTTACAGTGGAGACGGCTGTCTAAAAAAGCGCTTCTGGCCGATGCTTGAAGGCTGCGATGTGGCAGTATGCGAAGCATTTTCCCTGGAAGAAAGCGTACCCGGACACAGCAGCGTGTCCCGGGTGTTGTCCATGGCCCGCTCAGCCGAGATCAGGCTAACCGCACTGGTGCACATGCAGCGCGAGGAACGAAGAAGGCACAAAGACAGCCTGCAAAAGTACCTGGAAGAGTCTCAAGCAGAGGCGTTTCTTCCTGAACCGGGAGACTGGGTCAAGCTTTAAAAAAAAGGACCGGGCAGATAACCCGGTCCTTTTTTATTCAAGGCAGAGAGCCTGGGCGTTTTAGTACATTCCGCCCATGCCTCCCATTCCGCCCATGCCGCCCATGCCGGCAGGGGCTCCGCCTTCTTTCTTCTCCTCGGGCTTTTCAGCGATAGCTGCTTCTGTGGTCATGAGCAGAGAGGCAACCGAGGAAGCGTTCTGCAGGGCGATGCGGGTGACCTTCTTGGGGGCGATGACGCCTGCTGCAATCAGGTCTTCGTATTGGCCGGTGGCGGCGTTGAAGCCGTTGCCGTCCTTGCTGTCCTTGACCTTTTCAATGATAAGGGCGCCTTCAAACCCGGCATTAATGCAGATCTGGCGCAAAGGCTCGACCATGGCTTTGCGCACGATGTCCACGCCGGAAGTCTCGTCGTCGTCATCGGCCTTGACATTGTCCAGAGAGGGCAGGGCACGGATGTATGCCACTCCTCCGCCGGGGACGATGCCTTCTTCAACAGCCGCCCTGGTGGCGTTGAGGGCGTCTTCGACTCTGGCTTTCTTTTCCTTCATTTCAGTTTCCGTGGCCGCCCCAACATTGATGACTGCTACGCCGCCCACGATCTTGGCCAGGCGTTCCTGCAGCTTTTCACGGTCATAGTCGGAAGTGGTCTCGTCGATTTCGGCACGGAGCTGTTTTACCCTGGCCTTGATGTCTTCGGCCTTTCCGGCGCCGTCCACTATAGTGGTGTTTTCCTTGTCAATGACCACGCGCTTGGCGCTGCCCAGCTCATTGACAGTGGCGTTTTCCAGCTTGAATCCCACGTCTTCGGAGATAACCTGACCGCCGGTGAGAGTGGCGATATCCTGGAGCATGGCCTTGCGTCTCTCGCCGAATCCGGGGGCCTTGACTGCAGTTACCTGCAGGGGGCCGCGCAGCTTGTTCACCACCAGGGTGGCCAGGGCTTCGCCTTCAATGTCTTCGGCGATAATCACCAGAGGCTTGCTCATCTTGGCCACCTGCTCCAGTACAGGCAGCAGATCCTTCATGGCGGAGATCTTCTTCTCGCAGATGAGGATCAAGGGGTCGTCCATTTCGCAAACCATTTTCTCGGCATCTGTGACAAAGTAGGGGGAGAGGTAGCCGCGGTCGAACTGCATGCCTTCCACCACGTCCAGGGTGGTTTCCAGGCCCTTGGCTTCTTCTACGGTGATGACGCCTTCCTTGCCCACCTTGTTCATGGCTTCGGCGATGATGTTGCCGATGGTGGGGTCGGAGTTGGCGGAGATGGTGCCTACCTGGGCGATTTCCTTCTGATCCCTGGTGGGCTTGGTGATCTTTTCCAGTTCGCTCACTACGGATTCCACGGCTTTTTCAACGCCGCGCTTGATGGCCATGGGGTTGCGTCCTGCAGCCACCAGCTTGATGCCCTCGTTGAATATGGCCTGGGCCAGCACTGTTGCGGTGGTGGTGCCGTCTCCGGCCACGTCGCTGGTCTTGGAGGCGACTTCCTTGACCATCTGGGCGCCCATGTTTTCGAACTTGTCTTCCAGTTCGATCTCCTTGGCCACGGTTACGCCGTCCTTGGTGATGGTGGGGGCGCCGAAGGACTTTTCAATAACCACGTTGCGGCCCTTGGGTCCAAGGGTGACCTTGACCGCCCTGGCCAGCTGGTCCATGCCCTTCTGGAGTTTTTCTCTTGCTTTTACGTCGAACAATACCTGCTTGGCAGACATATGAATTCCTCCTTAAGAAATTTGGATTTTTTGTTACTCGATTATTGCCAGGATGTCGTCTTCGCGCATGACCAGATGCTCTACATCGTCGATCTTGACTTCTGTGCCGGCGTACTTATTAAAAAGTACTTTATCCCCGGTTTTTACGGTCATTGGCAGAGTCTTGCCGTCATCACCGGTTTTACCGGGACCTGCAGCCACAACCTCACCCCTTATGGGCTTTTCCTTGGCTGTGTCCGGAATAATGATTCCACCTTTGGTCACTTCCTCTTCTTCAAGGCGTTTGACCAGTACGCGGTCATGCAACGGCTTCAAGTTCATAACAGTTACCTCCATTTAAATTTTTTGTATGGTTTCATTGAAAACGTATGTAGATATAATGAAATTGTTAGCACTCGTCAAGAGCGAGTGCCAGCAATTTTTTGAATTTTTGGGCGGGCCGGTGTCAGGCGGGTATTTTCAGGCCTGCCTGTTTGACATCCAGGCTTTTTTGGGGCAGGCATCGTCTTTTTGCAGATAATATTAAAAGAGATAAGGAGCAGGGGATGCTGGATATAAAGTTTGTTCGAAAAAATCCCGAACTGGTGGCCAAAAATATTGAGAACAGAGGTGCAGCCCAGGATCTGGATGATTTTTTGAAGCTGGAGCAGCAGAGAAGGGAGTTGACTCAGAGGGTTCAGGATCTCAAAACCAGGCGCAACCAGGCATCCCAGGAAGTGGCCCTGGCCAAGAGGGAGGGTCGCGATCCGGCCCCGGCCATGGAAGGGCTTTCCGAGCTTTCCGATAAAATCAAAGAACTGGACGGGGAACTCAAAGGCCTGGACAGGCAGGTGCACGAGTGGCTTCTGAGTGTGCCCAATATTCCGGCCCAGGATGTGCCCGTGGGCAGCGACGAGGATGACAACCAGGTGGTCAGAACCCGGGGGGAAAAACCGGTTATGGATTTCCAGCCCCGGGAGCACTGGGACCTGGGTGTCGAGCTGGGAGGGCTGGATTTTGAGCATGCAGCCAAAATGACCGGTTCAAGGTTCGTCATGTACGTGGGATGGGGAGCGCGCCTGGAGCGGGCTCTTATAAATTTCATGCTGGATGTTCAGACCGGGGAGCACGGCTACATGGAGACCATGCCTCCCATGATCGTCAACCGCGACAGCATGACCGCCACCGGACAGCTTCCCAAGTTTGCAGACGACCTGTTCAAGCTGGAGAACTGGGAGGATTACCTCATACCCACGGCCGAAGTCCCCCTGACCAATATACACAGGGGGGAAATCCTGCAGGAGGATCAGCTGCCCCTGGCCTATACGGCTTTTACCGGGTGTTTTCGCTCCGAGGCCGGATCCCACGGCAAGGATACCAAAGGCATCATCCGGCAGAACCAGTTCAACAAGGTGGAGCTGGTGCGCTTTGCCCATCCTGAGGATTCTTTTGAGCAGCTGGAGCTTCTGCTGGGACATGCTGAAGAAATCCTCAAGCGCCTGGGCCTTCACTACCGGGTGGTAAATCTCTGCACCGGGGATCTTGGCTTCGGCGCAGCCAAGACCTATGATATAGAGGTCTGGCTGCCGGGGCAGGGCAGATACCGGGAGATTTCCTCCTGCTCCAATTTTACGGATTTTCAGGCCAGGCGTGGTGATATAAGGTTCAAGCCGGCCCAGGAAAAGAAAAGCCGTCTGGTGCATACCCTCAATGGTTCCGGACTGGCTGTGGGCCGCGCCCTGGTGGCCATCATGGAAAACTGCCAGCAAAAGGATGGAAGCATTGTGATCCCTGAGGCCCTGAGACCTTACATGGGAGGCATGGACATAATCAGAAAGCAATGAACCGGATTTTTTATTGACAATTTATTTACGGATGAGTATCTTTTATCGTTTCTAAAGGGGGCCGTTAACTCAGCCGGTAGAGTATCTGCCTTTTAAGCAGAGAGTCGCAGGTTCGATCCCTGCACGGCCCACCACCTAAAGCGTCCCCATCGTCTAGCGGCCTAGGACGTCGGCCTCTCACGCCGAAAACAGGGGTTCAAACCCCCTTGGGGACGCCAATAAAATCAA
>PWGS01000280.1 GCA_003554505.1 Desulfonatronospira sp.
ATAGTTTGAATCAGGGATAAACTCAACCATCGGCAGGTTCTTCGCAATTTTAAAAAAAATGGAAAAGTCCGGGTGGTTACTGAAACGCGGGATGGACAAGCACAATTATTTGGGCTAAATTCTGCGGGCGCAAAGTCAATAATGAGCTTTTTCCGGACTGTTTCAGCCGGGCTGGCTGCTTCCGGCGAACCCCGAACACGTATAATTCAATGGACATTATATCTTCCTGTTCCCAGGTTCAACAGACCTGTATGCAGGCCAGGCATTCCGGCAGGACCCTGGCCCTGGTGCCCACCATGGGTTTTTTTCACCAGGGGCACTTAAGCCTCATGCGCTGGGCCAGGGAATACTGCGACCTGCTGGTGGTCTCTCTTTTCGTCAATCCTGCCCAGTTCGGCCCCGGAGAGGACTATCAGCATTACCCCCGGGATCTGGACAGCGATGTGAGTGCGGCCGCCGAGGAAGGGGCGGATATACTCTTTACCCCGGCCCGGGACAGTCTTTATCCCGGGGATTACTCCACCTGGGTGGAGGTGGCAGGGCTTTCGGGGAAACTCTGCGGCAGGTCCAGGCCGGAACATTTCCGGGGCGTAGCCACTGTGGTCTGCAAGCTTTTCAATGTTACCTGTCCGCACAAGGCCGTATTCGGGCAGAAAGACTGGCAGCAGCTGATAGTTATCCGCAAGATGGCCAGGGATTTGAATATTCCCGTGGAAGTGGTGGGCAGGCCCATTGTGCGCGAAGAGGACGGGCTGGCCTTGAGCTCGCGGAATGCTTACCTGGACCGGGAACAAAGAAAAGCCGCCCCCATGGTTTATCAGGGCCTGTTATATGCCCGGGAAAGGTTTCAGTCGGGCCTTACTGACCCTGGTCAACTGGAAAGGGAGCTTGAAAGATATTACCAGAAAAATCTTCCCCAGGGAGAAATCGATTACGTGCAGATAGTGGACTGCGATACCCTGGAGAAGCCGGACACATTAAAGCCCGGGGCGCTGGCGGCAGTGGCCCTGAAGCTAGGCCGTGCCCGGCTCATTGACAATATTCAGCTTGGTTAATACTGGAGAATACAACCAAATAATGCTCGGCAACAACCTTTTTTTCAACCTTTAACCAGTTGCAGACAGCAAAAAATAAATCAGCAATCATGCCTTTACGTACTTTTTTACAGGCCAAGATACACAGGGCTACACTGACTGGAGCCTGCCTGGACTACGAAGGGAGTATATCAGTCTGCCCGGATTTGCTGGAGACTTCGGGGATAATCCCTTTTGAACAGGTGGATGTGTACAACCTGGACAACGGGGAGCGCCTCACCACATATGCAATACGCGGAGAACCCGGAGAGATAAGGCTTAACGGAGCTGCGGCCCACAAGGGCAGCCCGGGGCAGAAGGGGATCATCGCCGCTTACTGCCTGCTGGATGCCAAAGAGCTGCAGGAGCATATTCCCAGTGTAATCCTGGTGGATGAGGCCAACAGGGCAAAGGGGTGACAAAATGGATGAGCGCCGGGAACAACTGTCCCTTTTCGGCCGTGTACGCAAGTTTTTAAAGGTGAATATTCTGGCCGGGATTCTGTTTCTGGCGCCGATAGTTGCCACCTTCCTCATTTTAAAGGTTACCATCGAGTGGATCGACCGCATTCTGCTCGTTATCCCCCCCGCCTACCGCCCGGAAAACTTCATGCCCTTCCCGGTCCCTGGTCTGGGTCTGATCCTCCTTTTGCTGGTGCTGATCTTTTCCGGGATGTTCGTCCGCAACTACCTGGGAAAAAAGCTGGTATATGTATGGGAAAGAATTGTTGAGCGGATTCCCATAGTCAACAAGATCTATACTGCGGTAAAGCAGCTTCTGGACACCATAGCCAGAGGCACGGCCAGGGACTTCAAGCGGGTGGTTCTTGTGGAGTACCCAAGGCAGGGGGTATATGCCATGGCCTATGTTACCGGAATTGCAGCGGGCGAGTTGCAGGAAAAGACCAAAAGGAAAATGGTCAATGTATACGTACCCACTACTCCCAACCCAACCTCGGGATTTTATCTGATGGGGCCCGAAGATGAAACCATCCCCCTGGACATGAGTGTGGAGGATTCCTTCAAGCTGCTCATGTCCGGCGGGATACTCACTCCTGAAAAGAAAAGCGAAAAGGGCTAGACATGTTCTTATCCAATAAAAACTACGTGTTCACCTCCGAGTCCGCTACAGAGGGACATCCGGACAAGGTGGCGGACCAGATTTCTGATGCGGTGCTGGATGCCATACTGGCCCAGGACAAACATGCCAGGGTGGCCTGTGAAACTCTGGTGACCACGGGACTTGCCTTTATCGCCGGGGAAATCACCACCAGCGGGTATGCCGATCTGCCGGCCATTGTCAGGCAGACCCTGCGCGAAATAGGCTACAACAGCTCAGAAATGGGATTCGACTGGGAGACATGTTCGGTTCTTTCCTCAATAGACAAACAGTCCCCTGACATTGCCATGGGTGTTGACCGCAGATCCCGGGAGGACCAGGGAGCAGGGGACCAGGGCATGATGTTCGGATATGCCGTGCGGGAGAATCCTCTTCTTATTCCGGCGCCCATATATTACGCCCACAGTCTGTCAAGGCGGCTGGCTTACGTGCGCAAGAGACGGATACTGGACTTTCTGCGTCCCGACGGCAAGACCGAGGTCAGCGTGGAATATATCGACGGCAGGCCGGCAAGGATAGATTATGTGGCTGTTGCCTGTCAGCATGACGAGGACATCTCTTATGAGGATCTGGTGGAGGCTGTTCGGGAAGAAGTTGTTTTCCATACCCTGCCGCCTGAAATGCTGGATAAAGACACGCGCATCTTCGTAAACACCACTTCCAGGTTTGTGCTGGGCGGGCCAATGGCTGACTGCGGGCTCACCGGACGAAAGATTATCCAGGATACTTACGGCGGCATGGGCAATCATGGCGGTGGAGCCTTTTCCGGAAAAGATCCTTCCAAGGTGGATCGCTGTGCAGGCTACATGGCCAGGTACATTGCCAAGAATATTGTTGCCTCTGAAATCGCGGAGCGCTGCGAGGTGCAGATTGCTTACGCCATAGGGGTGGCTGAACCCGTGTCCGTTATGGTTACCTCCTGGGGAACGGGGCAGGTTCCGGACCATGTTTTGTCTCAGGCGGTGCGGGAGGTTTTCGACCTGCGGCCCTACCACATCATAAGGCGCCTCAACCTGTTGCGGCCTATTTACGGTCCAACCGCCTGTTACGGCCATTTCGGCCGGGACCACCTGGATTTCACCTGGGAGCTTACAGATGCCGTTGAAGATCTTAGAACGGCCTGCAAGGCCTGACAGGTTTGCGTGGATCACGTGTTGCAAGAAGCTGGCGGGAGAGAGGGGGCATGTGAAGAGAGCCGGCATGGAACTTGCCGGGAGTGCTGGACTGTGGCCATGCAGGGGTATTAGTCCAGGCAGGGATGTGAAAACCGCGTAAACTCTGGACTCAAGGAGGTTGTAAGTGCAGGGCAGCATCAGGATTGCCGTGGTGGGTGTGGGAAATTGCGCCAGTTCGTTAATCCAGGGAATATACTATTATAAAAACCAGAAGCCTGCAGAGGCTGTTGGGCTGATGCACTGGGAGATCGGAGGCTACAGCCCCGGCGATATTGATGTCGTCGCCGCCCTGGATATCGATAAACGCAAAGTAGGCAAGGATCTGTCCCGGGCTGCTTTTGAAGAACCCAACTGTACAACAGTATTTGAGCCGGATATTCCCGAGGGGGGAGTCAAGGTGCACATGGGCAGGGTGCTGGACGGGTTTTCCGAGCATCTCCAGGGTTATCCGGAAGGGCGGACCTTTGTGCTCAGTCCCGAGCCGGAGCCGGACAGGGAGCAGGGGGTGGAGCTTTTAAAGTCCAGCAAGGCGGAGATCCTGCTCAATTATCTCCCGGTGGGTTCAGAGCAAGCCACCAGATTTTACGCCCAGTGCGCCATGGATGCAGGCATGGGTTTTGTCAACAACATGCCGGTGTTTATCGCCAGCGATCCCGCCTGGGCCGAAAAATTTCAGGCCCGGGGCCTGCCCATTATAGGCGATGATATAAAGGCCCAGCTGGGAGCCACTATTGTACACCGTACCCTGGGACACCTCTTCAGCCAGAGAGGTGTCAAGCTGGAACGTACATACCAGCTTAATACCGGGGGCAATACCGACTTCTTGAACATGCTCAACAAAAGCAGGCTCTCGTCCAAAAAAGAGTCCAAGACCGAATCGGTACAGTCCGTGCTGGCTCACCGCCTGGATCCGGACAGCATCCATGTCGGTCCCAGCGATTACATAGCCTGGCAAAAGGACAACAAGGTCTGTTTTCTGCGCATGGAAGGCAAGCTGTTCGGTGACGTGCCCATGAACCTTGAGCTTCGCCTCAGTGTGGAGGACTCGCCAAATTCAGCCGGGGTGGCCATTGATGCCATCCGGTGCTGCAAACTGGCCCTGGAAAGAGGCCAGGGAGGCCCTCTCTTTGGACCTTCAGCTTATCTTATGAAACCCCCCCCGCGTCAGTTCAATGATGATACCGCCTGCCGGCTTACCGAGGATTTCATTCTCAAGGGTGAGAACCAGCCATAAAACCGGCTGAAATCCATGCATTGATTCCGGATAATCCGTTAAAAAAGGGCTGTAATGCCCTTTTTTGCCTTCCTGCCCATTGTTTTGCCTGCATTCAATAAGGTTTCGCATAATTTTAAATCAGCCAGGCTTGACACCTGAGTTTTATTGTTTATTTATTTTCTTGAAATGGAAAACAATGAAACGGAGGTGATGAGATATGGTAATTGATCTGAGCAGCTTCTACAATGTACCGCGGCAGATGGACAGGTTCTTCGACGAAATCTGGAAACCATCCATGATCAGTCAGAAGAGGAATGCCTATCCACCTGTAAATATCAGTGAGGATGTGAGCAATATATATGTGCATCTTGAAATGCCTGGAGTTCAGATTGAAGATGTAGATATTACATTAAGTGATGGAAGTCTGGTTATTAAAGGCAACAGAAAGCACGATACAGGCAATTACTACAGGCAGGAACGTCCTGCAGGTCTTTTTCAAAGAGTAATAAATCTGAATGTTCCAGTTGATGCAGACAAAGTAAAGGCCAGGATGAAAGACGGAATTCTGGACATAGTGGTGCCCAAAGCTGAAGAAGCCAAGCCCAAGAAGGTAAGCATTGAGGCGGAATAAGAGGGAGGGGATGAATATGACCAGCGAAGTGCAGAAAAGAGAAGCTCAAAATTTGCCTCGTTTTTCACCCAGTACGGATATTATTGAAAAAGAGGACGGTTTTCATATCTACATGGATATGCCTGGCGTGACCAGGGAAAATTTAAGCATTGATCTCCAGGATACAGACCTGGAAATATCAGCCAGGCCGGAGTTTCCCAGGATTGAAAATGCAAGCAACATTCACATGGAATTCGGTGATTGCGAATACCGCAGGAGCTTTACCATCTCTGACGTGGTAGACCGCAATAATATCAAGGCTACCATGAAAAACGGGGTACTTGAGTTGTATCTACCCAAAGCCGAAAAGGCCAAGCCGCGCAAAATCGAGATTGAAGCCGGTTAAGGCTGGAATATAAAAGGAGGTGATGGCCATGATGGAACGTTTACTGCCAACCAGAAGAACAACTGCACCTGAAAGAAGAACTGCCATGAGAACCCCCATGGATATGTTCGAAATGTTTGAAGATATGTGGAGGAATCCTTTCCGGGGACTTGATGAACTGGATCAGCAGTTTACCCCGGCAATTGAGGTCAGTGAAAAGGAAAACGAGATTGTTGTCCGGGCTGAAGTGCCTGGAATGAATCCGGAGGATATGGATATCAGGGTGGAAAACAACCACCTGATCCTGAGCGGCGAGAAAAAGCACGAGCATAAAGACGAGAAAGAAAACCAGATCCACAGGGAGTTTTCTTACGGCCGGTTCTACCGCACCATCCCGCTCAGGGGAGAAGTTGATCCCGGAGATGTAAAAGCCAAGTACAAGGACGGCGTTTTGACCGTTAACGTGCCCATAAACCCCGAAAGTGCCAGGGCCAAGAAGATAGCCATAGAGAGCTGAAAGCGCGGCCCGGGGCATGCACTGAAAAAAGGGCATATCCCGGCCGGGCAAAACAAAAAAGGTCGCTGCGTGAGTTGACGCAGCGACCTTTTTTTATGGCCAAAATAATATGATTTACTTTTTGAACAGGGAGCCGAGGGCGGTCACGTTCTGACCGCCTCCGCCTCCCATGCTGTCCAGATTCTTCAGGTCGTTAGCCCCGGAGAGGGTAAGGTTGCTGGATGCCTCCATGTATTTGCTCTTGAGTTCTTCCGGGATTTTTTTGTAAAAGTAAATGATGTGCCTGCCTTCTATTTCCCCGGTTACCTCATTTTCTA
>PWGS01000263.1 GCA_003554505.1 Desulfonatronospira sp.
TAAAGCATGTTATCGAGGTTATTCTGGCTTAAAAACTCGTGTATAGGTTTTGATTTACGCTTCCTTGGAGTGAGTTTTTACGTCCTGTTTGCGAAGTCCCCGGACCCTGGTGAATAATTACCCGCAAACGAAGAATTTTTTCTTTTGGCAAGGAAATCAAGCAATTATGAACAGGCGTATCTTAATACGGTGACGAATAATTGTGCAGATTGACCACGCGAAGCGCGTGGCAGGCTCAGCCAAAAGGAAAAAGAACCGTTTCCGGATGTCTTTGCAATTATTTAATTTCTATAATAACTGGAATTTTATCTGAAATCAAGTCCCAAGAGGCTTATCTGCTCGAAAAAAACAAAAGAAGACAGGCTGGTTTCTATCCGGGAACAAGCTGAATTGCTTCTCTCCCGCCCGGGCATGTCTGTCAAATCCCCCTGAACCTATTGTGAAAATTTTCAACAAAAATTTCGTTGACCTTTTCCTGATGTATTCCTATGATGTAAATAGACGTATGATTTTTCTGAAATATATTCTGCAACAGACCGTCACTCATTTCAACAGGCCACTGAAAAACCCTTGGCCAATCAAGCGGGACGCGCAATTGAAAAATATCAATTGCAAGGCGCGATAACATCCAGGGCCGAAGGGTACAGATGGATTTGCGTGAGAGTGCGAATCCCCCCGATCTGAATTAAAAAAAGGGCATCTGGTTAACACTACAACGATACTTCAGTAATTTCCACTGGCTCGCAGTCCAGCACAGGCTCCAGCCGGAATCCAGGTTGATTGCTGGATCCCGGGTCAAGCCCGGGATGACGGAATCAAGGCAAATTTCAATGAATGCAGGTGTCGCTGCAGTGTAAACCTGTCTTTACAAACAGGTGCAGGACAACCCAGCAACTGGAAGCTTTTTACTGACTGTTAACCTGAAAAAAACAGTCCCGTTTAATCGCAGGGCAGGCAAGGTTTAATGAACCTTACCTTGATGTTCAGCTGACTGACTGGACTCAATTCATGCTCAATACAAGCGGGTTATGCGCAGGTTAAGGCCCGTACACAGACAACGCAGCATCCTGCTGCACTTAACCGTAACATGTTGCTTAAACATCAACCCGTTGTTTATTTTACAGGATGTTGCCATGCCCCTTCAACATGTCTCTAAAGTTTACCCGGGTATGATCCTGGAAACCGATGTCATGGCGGCCAATGGGCGTTTCCTGTGCAGTCGGGGTCAGTCCCTGAACAGGGAGAACATCAAAGCGCTCATGACCTGGGGTGTGGAGCAGGTATACGTAATGAACGGTCCTCCGTCCAAACATTCTCCCAAACTCATACAAGATCGCGCGGAACTCTCCTTTAAAGTCACCCATATCAACTCTCTGCCTGCTCATGTCCCTGCCCGGGAAGCGCAGCAGTCAGCACTGACCAGCCTTTACCGCAAGCTGCCGGCCAAGCCAGAAGACAATGATCCGGAAAAGTGGATTTTTTACTACCGTAAATTATATGAGTTCTCTCTGTCAGCTGTTGAGCAGGCTGCAGAACTGTGCAATCTTCCTGCAACCATCAACAGAAAAGACAATCCTGAAAAGATCATGGCCAAAGCTAATCAAAGGCTGCAGCGACTGATTCAGTTCAGAACATACGCTTTTTTTGTAATGAACGAGAATTCCTCCGCTTTTGAACTTGTTCTGAGCAATCCGCAGGAAAAAGGGCAGGTTTTTGATGGCCTGCTGATGGAGTTGGTAAAATGCGGAGAAATTGCCTCCATGATCCGCAATCGGCATCCTGCAATCCAGCTGGACCACTCCCGGCGAAAATGCCTTGTGCATCTTATCAGCACCACCTCCAGGGTGCGCGGACTGTTCATAGGTTACCTTCAGGACGGGGATCCGGATTTGCCCTTAGAAATCAGGAGCCTGCTGGCCAATGTGCTGCAATACACAGCCAGTGCCCTGGAAAGTTCCCAGCTCTATTCCCTGATCACCAGGAACAATATTGAGCTGCAGAATACGGTTGAAAAAAGGACTGCAGAACTCAGACAGACAATCCAGAATCTGGAGCAGGAAGTACAGCAGCGAAAGACGGCCCAGAGGAATCTGGATTTTATTCTTAACAACGTCCATGACTCCATATTTATCTTTACCCCCCAGGGAAAAATTGACGAAGTTAACGCCAAGATGCTTTCCATGTTTGGAGTCAGCAGGGAAGAGGCGCTTCAGATGAACATTCCGGCAGACATTTCCTGCAAGAGTTTCTACCGGAACAAAAACATGGGAAACTGGCACGAGGTCATTGAAAAGGGCAGCGGAATATTCGAATGGACAGCGCAGCGCCAGGATGACGGCAGCACATTCCCAGTTGAGGTCTACCTGAAAAAGATTACCTGGAACGGGCGTGGAGCAGTTCTGGCTACCCTGCGAAATATTTCCCAGCGCAAGGAGGCCGAAAAAAAGCTGGAATTTATGGCCCTGCATGATCCCCTGACCGAACTACCCAACCGCAAACTTTTTCTGGAGCGTCTGGGCCAGAGCATTATCCGGGCCCGGAGAAACGCCCTGCAGGCAGCAGTACTGTTTATTGATCTGGATGGATTCAAGCCGGTTAACGACACTTTCGGTCACTACGTGGGAGACAAGGTATTAAAGACCATTGCCGAGCGCCTGTGCTCCTCTTTACGCGAGAGCGACACTGTTGCCCGCCTGGGGGGAGATGAATTCGGCATCATCATCCCGGATCTTTATGCAGACAAAGATTGTACGCAGATAGTGGACAAGGCCCAGCACACACTGAGCCAACCCATAAAAATTGACGGACACTGCATACACCTTGGCTGCAGCATCGGTACAGCCATGTTCCCCCGCAACGGCGAGAATGTTGATACCTTGATCAAAGTGGCTGACACCGAAATGTACAAGGCCAAAAGACAAAAAAAAGTAAGCCTGGTGCCTCACAAGGAGCCCGTCTTAAGTCACAGCCTGATACTTTCTAAAAATATGCCTACAAGGATGTGACCCCAAAAAATCAAAAAACAAGTTTCAGCCTGTAAAGCTGTCTTTGTAACTCTTTGATGTTTACGTTAATCAAAATCAAACTCAAGATAATGCACTGCTGTCTTTAAGCAGTTTACCCGACAAAGATCAAATTTATCTCAAGATAAAGCTTTTGACTTTACGCAGTTCCGGAGCGAGTTTTTACGGCCTTACCTGCAAAATCCACGGAGGACGGGATAATAGAAATAACAAACGGATGATGCGCCAACACAGAGCGGGAGCATGGGAGCAGTAACAATCTGCCGGAAAGATGTGACGCAATGGCTGGCATGGGAAAGTTTTGTCTTTGAAGTCTCAACCCGTGGATCAATAACTGAACCTTCTGGCTTTCTTTCTCTGGATCCTGCCCAGAATAAAGCCTGTCAGGGCGGTGAAGGCAATGGTGCCGCCCCCGGCCAGGAACCAGTGCATATTCTTTTCGGAGCGCAGTTCCCGGTTTTCCTGCTCAAGATGCATGATGTGCACCTCTTTGTGCTCCAGGGACCTGGTGGCGCGCTCCAGATCCTGCTTTATGCCCTCAATGTTGCCGGAATCCTCCAGCAGGGTCTGGTGTCTCTGGCTCAACTCATCTAATTCCTGTTCAGTGTTTTGCAGTTTTGACTTGAGTTCCTGGTTTTCTTTTTCCAGGTCAGCGGCCTTTTGCTCAATGGCCGGCAACCTCTCCTGCAATTCGCTGATGCTTGCCTCCTGCTGACGGATGATTAGTTCCCTGGGTGTCCTGTCCATGGTATACTGCTTCAGCACCCATCCCTCATTGCCGTCAGTGGTGCGGACTCGGTAATAGTTTCCGGAATCTTCCAGGACCTGAAAAGCTGTACCTGACGGAAGCATCCTTAGAACCTTGTGCTGCGTGCTCGGGCCGGGGCGCATGGTGATGCTCAGCTCATCGGTGACATAAAGCGTGCTGCCGTGGACCTGGCTGCATAAAAAAAAGACAAAAATCAAAACCATTGGAATTATCTTGTAAAACATTGTTTCTGGCCTCTTTATTCTTATTTCGGGAGATATTTTATCGTTTCCGAAATTTTGTCAAGAGACATCTGCAAAAGGCTTATTGCCGGTGCATCACAAGACAGACCCGGCGTGGCATTGCGTGAGGTACTGGCTCAGATTGTCATGGCTGTCCGCTGAGGCTTCCACAATGGACCCTCCAACCTTGAGGGTAAAATCGTCCCTGGCGACATAATGCGGGATACACTTGAAGCGGGAAAGTTCACCCGAGTCTGAAAGATGACAGATGACCTCATACTCGGACCGGGCGTTAAGGAACTCGATTTTATTCTCCCTTTCCAGGGGAAAGGCAAGGCATATCCCCCCAAAGGAAATATCATAGACCGTGGCGGCAAAGTACCTGCCTACATTGGGCTCTTCTGAACTTTCATAAACCATGGCCGGCAGGACGACGCTTTTTCTTGTGAATCTTCTTTTATCATCAGGTTTCATGGCTGCAAATTCCTTTTCCCGGATAAAATCCCTGAGTATCATTTCCAACAGAACACTGGGGCGTAGATTCTCCTGCAGGGCGACAAGATTGATCTTGTTGTGCAGTTCTTCTCTTATATGCACAATTTTTCTGCCTGGGCCGGCCATTCCCTGCTCCTCACATCCTGTTGAATTTCCACGCCACCTGAAATGTCATAGGAAATAGCATGCCAAAAACAATAACCTGTTATTTTCCTTGTGCTTACGATTATTTTCAGCACGATAATACAGGCCGGAATTGATAACTGTCTGCAATTTGGGGACATAACAGTACGGCATATTCGGTTTCCAGGCGAAAAGGTTTGCCATCCGGATTTTTAGCACGCTTTTTGAAGGGCTGTGTGAATGTACAAAAATCAACAGGCAGCACAGAATAAAAACCCATCACTTTCATCCAGACCTGTTGTCAGGCTGGAAGCAGAGGTTCTGCCCCAGAATGCAAGAACTATCCTGGATGAACTGGAACTGGGCATAATCCTGCTCAATGAAACGGACCGGATTTCATATATAAACCAGACAGCCACAGAATTTTTGAGCCTGAAAGAGGAGCACCTGCTGGATCTACACAACGCCCCTTTTCCCTTCCTGAGCCCCTTCAGCCGTATCTACGAAGCCTACAGACACAAAAAAACCCCGCAGCAGTTTGAATTCATCCCTGTATACCTGGAAAAAGACAAGCTGAAATATATATCCGGTTTTATAAGACCCGTTTACAGGGGTGGTTTCTTCCTGGGCTCCCTGTGCAGTTTTCTGGATATAACCAGCTTGATTCAATCCAGGGATTTTCTCACGGACTATTTCTTGAGCCTGGAAAATGTCCTGACCGGAAAAACCGACAACCTGATCAGGAAAAACACCAGGCTGGAGCAGGAAATCAAAAAGCATCTCGCGGGCAAAAAGGAAATGTCAAGATCCCTCAAGCATCTGCAAAACATCTTTCACAAGCTGAATTACGGGACATGCAGGTTTACACCCGACGGTATGCTCCTGAAAGCCAACAGGGCCCTGGCCGAAATGCTCGGGTTTCATTCTTCCGGAGAACTGGTGGAGGCGGTTAACCTTCAGGGATGGGAAATTTTTCATGACCGGGAACTATGGAGGGTCACCACTGACGAAGTCATTAAAAGGAAAAAAATCATCCGCATCGAAGCCCGGCTGAACCTGAAAAAAAAGAGCGTCATCTGGGCCGAGGTTTCTGCATTCTACATCACCACAAAGCGCGGACAGACAGTACTGGATATGATTTTTTCGGACATTTCCGAAAGAAAGGAAAACGAACTGCAGCTGTATAACCAGGCCACCATGGACCCCCTGAGCGGCATACCCAACCGGGCCCTGTGGAGTGACCGCCTGGACCAGGCCATAAAAAAATCCAGAAGATACGCAGAGGACTTTGCAGCAATCTACATGGACCTGGAAGGATTCAAGAAGATCAACGACGATCTGGGACACGAATACGGGGATAAAGTTTTGATAACCGTGTCCAGAAGACTGCAGGAAAAAATCAGGGAATCGGATACACTGGCGCGCATCGGCGGAGATGAATTCTGCATCCTGATAAACAACATCGACAGGGCCAACCTGTCCCGCATGGCCCGGTCAATAATAGACAGCCTGACCAGGCCCATAAAGATCCATAGATCCCAGCCGCGGGTGGGAGTAAGCATCGGGATCTGCCTGTTTGACCGCCCCGGCCTCACTGCCGCTGAAATCATGAAAAGGGCTGACAAGGCCATGTACATGGCCAAAACCATGGGCGGCAACAGATATGTGATCCACTGCAACGATACGGCCGGCCGGGAAAACCAGCCAGAGCCCTCCTGTGAGGATACAGTGAAAAACGGCTGA
>PWGS01000197.1 GCA_003554505.1 Desulfonatronospira sp.
AAAGCATTTCGAACTGGTCCAAACCTGTTTCCAGGGCCAGTTCATGAACTACCCGGGTGCAGTGCTCCGGGCTGCGCCCGTGGACCATGGTGTACAGATTGTAAGGCCAGTCCATGCAGCTGGCCCGTTCGTAGCAGTGGGTTATCTCCGCCCTTTGGGACATGATTTTTCCTACATGCCGGATATCCATGGTGTCGTCAACGTACCAGGCCACCATGGCATTATGTCCGTATCAGGCCTGCTGGTGCCTCAGGGTGGCCCCGAACCTGCGGATAATGTCCTGTTCTTTCAGGCGCTTAAGCAGGTCCAGGACCTCCTGTTCGGATATACCCGCCCTGGCGGCTATTTCTGCATAGGGTGACTGAGTGTCAGGCAGATCGGCCTGAACAATGCGAAGCGCTTCTTTTTCCTGTTCCGAGAAATCCACTGGAGTCATGAGGTGCTGCCTTTTTGATTTTTTTGACCGTTACCGGCAGGTTAGTCCATTTAGTAATTTTCATGCCTGGAATCAAGCCTTTCTCAGCCGTCCTGATTTTTGTTTTTTTCCCGGGCCAGAGGGTGGGCGCTGTCATAAGCCTGCATTACCTGGGCCAGGTTTAAATGGGTGTAGCGCTGTGTGGTGGAAATACGGCTGTGCCCCAGAAGTTCCTGCACAATGCGCAGGTCCGCACCTGCCTGGAGCATATGCGTGGCAAAGCTGTGCCGCAGGGTATGCGGACTGACTCCCTGGGTTCTGGCAAAGAGCTGCCCCAGGCGCTGGATGATCCTGGCCGCCTCCCTGCGGTGCAGGCGTCCCCCCCGCATGCCCAGGAAAAGGGCCTTTTCCCGAAGATCAGGCTCAAAGGCGTGGCGCAGGGTAATGTACTGGCTGAGTCTCTCCAGCCCGGGACGGGTCAGAAAGGCCAGTCTTTCCTTGCGGCCCTTGCCCTGGACCCTTATTAGACTCTGTCCCTGGTCCACATCGTCCAGGTCCAGGCTCAGGGCCTCGCTGACGCGCAGTCCGGAGCCGTAGAGAACTTCGACCAGAGCCAGGTCCCTGATGTTTCTAGGGCTGGGTTCGAGTTCGGCCTGGACAATCTCCAGGGCCTGGTCCACGTTCAGAACCCCCGGTTGCGGCTTGTCCTGTTTAGGATTGCGCACCCCGGTGCAGGGGTTTTGCTGGATGAGTTTCTGTTTTTGCAGGAAGCGGAAAAAAGCTCGCAGGGAGGAAAGCTTGCGGGCCATGGAGGACTTGGACAGATTCAGTTTATGCATGTGCACCTGGAAAGCGTGCACGTCCGCCCGGACAATGTCAGTGGGCCTGGCGCAGGTCTTGTTTCTGGACTGCAGAAATTCTTCCCACTGCAAAAGGTCCCTGGAATAAGCCTGCAGGGTTGCACCGGAAAAACCCTTTTCCACATCCATGTGGGCCAGAAAGGCCGTGACTTCATCCGGCAGTCTGTCTGCAATCCAGTTCATAAGAGCTTCCAGATGCTTTTTCGGCTATACTTCTCAGGTTCATTGCCTTTTCCGAGGCCTCCCGGTATTGAGAGCCCTTGCCTGCTCTGTTGAAGACCACGGCTATGAATACGGCCATCCGGCTATCAATTTTGAATAAGCTTATAGTACATTCCAGGCTCTTTTTTGACTGTCCCCCGGATCTCAAGATTTACCAGAATCCGGCTGATTCTTGAGGGGGACATTTCCAGGCAATGGGATAGATCGTCTATGTGCATCCTGCCCCGGTTCAACAGTTCCACGGCAACAGACTTCTCCTCGATTCCCAGGTCCCCGGGAAGATCCGCATGGGTAGAAACGGGTGCTGACGATTCATCGATCTTTTTCCGTTCCAGGTGACTTTTCAGTCCAGGCTGCAGTGCCTCCAGGATGTCCCGGGCCGTTCTAGCCAGCATGGCCCCCTGCCGGATAAGCTGATTACATCCGGTGAAGCTGTCCAGGTTCACCTGTCCGGGCAGGGCGAAAACCTCCCTGTTCTGATCCAGGGCATAGCCGGCTGTGGTCATGCTGCCGCTTTTTATTTCCGCCTGCATCACCAGCACCCCCAGAGACAGACCGCTGATGATGCGGTTGCGGTAGGGAAAATTGTGCGCCTCAGGCCTGGTTTTCCTGGGAAATTCCGTAAGTATGAGCCCGTTGTCCCTGATGGGTCCCCACAGGTCCCGGTTGATGGCCGGATAGACAAGATCTATTCCGGTGCCCAGAACAGCTATGGTGCTGCCCGGACCGGAAATGGCCGCCCTGTGCGCTTCCCGGTCTATACCTTCTGCGAATCCGGAAACTATAGTAATACCTGTGCGTGAAAGTTCTCTGCAGATTCTGGAGGTCATTTCCCGGCTGTAGGCAGTGCTGTTTCTGGAGCCCACTACCGCCAGGCAGGGATTGTTTACCAGGGAGATATCACCCAGATAGTACAGCAGAATGGGAGGTCCGGCAATATGGCGCAAATGTTCGGGATATTCCGGGTCGGACCAGACCAAGACCTGTTCCGGGCCTGTCTGGATATTCTTAAATTCTTGCCTGGCCTCGGACTCCCACTGGCCGGAGTGGAATCTGCCGGCTTGAGAGGCATTCACCAGTCCCATCTCTGACCAGTGGCTGCTGTTGGCCAGGGCCTGGGCCGGGGAGCGAAAAACCTCCAGGATTTTCTGCCAGGGCTTGCATCCCAGACTGCTGGCCTTGGAAAGTGCCAGACAGGCCCATATTTCGTCGTCTCTGGAAAATTTGAGCACTTGGCTACCCTGTACTGGTTGTCGGAACCGGGTGAAAAGCAGACAGGTTTTATTCCTGCAGGAAGTCCAGTATCTCTCTCCTGAATGCATTTTTAAGTTTCAGGGTATAATTTTACAGACTACTGCAACAACCCGGTTTTTTCAAGAAGTTTAAAGGCCGGGATATATATCCTTGCCAGCAAAGTACTTTTGGGGCAAAATCCGCCCGGTTGAACGCTATTGAACGTGAAATGCATTTTACTGGAGAATTTTCATGCAGATTTTCATATCCATAAACGATATTCTGCCTGCAGCAGCTCTGCTTTTTATACTGGCATGTTTTGCGGGAGTGCCTGTTCTTTCGCTTTTAAGCTATCTAACCGGTATTGCGCAAAAGAAGGTTTTCATGTTCAAGCTTGCTAGGCAGATGGCCAGGCTGGGACTCCTTTTTATCGTATCCATGTCCCTGGCCTGTGCCGGGGGGCTTGGGGCCAGCTATTACTATGGGCCTGAAGCGGATACGTGGCTGGAGCACCATGTCTTCTGGGAGTCGGGAATATATCTCTGCCTGGTGGCTCTGTTTTTTTTCGGTTTTTTTGGCCTGGCCTGGAACTGGCTGGTCCGTTTGAGATGGCTGCACTTGCTGGTGGGCGCTGTAGGCGGGGTGGCCAGCATGCTTTTTGCCGGAGCACTTTTGTGGGCTGTATGGAGGGAACTTGATCCCTTGTCCCCGGTATATCCAGAGGCAGCTTCGGTATTCTGGCCCATCATGGTCCAGGTGTACCTGCTTTCCATTGCGGCGGGATCTTCTGCGGGTCTTTTGTATCTGCTTTACCGGCGTAATCTGGATGATTTCGGCAGGGATTACTATCGCTTTGTTCTGGGTTATATATCCAGGGGTGGGATCTTTTTTGCGGTTGTTTCCCCTTTGACCTGCATATGGCTCTATTTTGCCGGCAGAGAGGTGTTCATGCCGGATCACCTGATAATGCCCGGGGCTTTGTTTGTCGTTTTTCTGGTTCTTGCGGTTCTGCTTCTGCTGCGAATAGCCCGTAGTCCGCATCCCTTGCGCAATAAAGCGGCCATTATTATCTGCCCGGTATTTTTCCTTCTGGGGCTGGCGGTGCGCTTGGTATCTTATCTGGAAGTGGCGGATATGGCAGCCGAAGGAGATATACTTGAGACATTCATGCGGGACTGGATGCAGGCCCTGGAGTCCTGGGCTTCGGGCAGGATCAGGATGTGGTAGAGGTATGGGGCATGGGGCATAGGGCATGGGGCATGGGGCATGGAGCCCCAGTGAAACTCCTGTCTGAGACAGGAAGCCCTTTGGGCTGTTTCACGGGGTAAACAGGGGGAAGAAGAAATGATGAATGCAAGAGGTGTGGGGCGACTTGGCGAGGGGGAGAAAGAAGAGGGTAGGCGATTTTTTGAAAGAACGACTGGGATCGTGGGTGTAATTACCTGGTAAATTACCCCGCTCTACATTTATTTTTATACCGGGAGGTTGAGATGTTCGTATGCCCTGGGAGTAGCTACTCTTCCCCTGGGGGTGCGTTTTAAGAATCCGCACTGGATGAGATATGGCTCGTAAATGTCCTCCAGGGTGCGCACCTCTTCGGAGCAGGCTACGGCCACTGTTTTTACGCCTACTGGACCGCCTGCGAACTGACGGATAATGCAGTCCAGAATCTTGCGGTCCATCTGATCCAGGCCAAGGGAGTCCACATCCATTCGCTTCAGCGCTCTGGATGCAACCTGGGCGTCGATTAACTCCTGCCGGCCCACTACTGCAAAATCATGCACCCTTCGAAGCAGGCGGTTGGCGATTCTCGGGGTTCCTCTGGAGCGCCTGCCGATCTCCAGGGCTCCGTCGGATGAGAGGTTGATGCCGAGGATCCTTGCGGATCGCTCCACTATGAAAGATAATTCCGTGGGAGAATAAAATTCCAGTCTGCAGATGACCCCGAAACGGTCCCGCAGGGGTGAGGTTAAGAGCCCGATCCTGGTGGTTGCTCCTACAAGTGTAAATGGTTCCAGGTCGATTTTTACCGTTCTGGCTCCCGGCCCCTGGCCCAGGATAAGGTCCAGCTTGAAATCCTCCAGGGCAGGGTAGAGAATCTCTTCCCCTGTGGCCGGCATGCGGTGAATTTCATCGATGAACAGGACATCATTTCTGCTCAGGTTGGTCAGAATGGCGGCCAGGTCAGCGCTTCTCTCCAGGACCGGTCCTGTAGTGCAGACAATGTTTACTCCCAGTTCCCCGGCCAGGATTCTGGCCATGGTGGTCTTGCCCAGGCCGGGATTGCCGTAAAGCAGGGTGTGATCCAGGTGCAGTCCTCTTTCCAGAGCGGCACCCAGGTAAACCTTGAGGTTGGAGCGTACATCCTCCTGGCCCACAAACTGCTCAAGAGTCTGAGGTCTTACATTTTCGTCGTTGGCTTTGCTGTTCATAGTAATTGTGGTAACCGGCACGGGTGTTGAGGGTTGCTTGAAAGAAATTCCAAGCCCGGAGCAAACGATAATGACTGTTGAATTATCATTACTTGGTATGCTGGTCAATGTGGGCATGTGCGGCAAAGAGGAAGGCCGGGCAGGATTTTGCCCTTTCCGGTACTTTACAAGCGGATGCGCCTGAGGCAGGAAGCCTTGATGAGGTAGAGTTATTTAGTTTCCATCCGGAAAGTCTTTCTTTCCGGATGTCGAAGCTATTGGTTTTCTTTACGGAAACGAGGAGTTTTTTCTTTTGGCAAGGAAATCAAGCAATTATGAGAAGGCGTATCTTAATACGGTGACGAATAATTGTGCAGATTGACGCCGCCAAAAGGAAAAAGAACCGTTTCCGGATGAAAACTATTTATCAGGCACTGCCGAAACACAGGGCAGGGTTGGAGTCGTCAGGACTATAAACCGGGGTTATGATTATGCGCAAAAAGGTTCCACTGGAAAGACTTCTTTATTTCAAGGAACAGATAGGCTTTGATGCCGGGGTGCAAAAGCATCTGAAAAGACACGGGGCGATAATTGCCAGGCCCAAAGAGGATTTTGCCCGTTTTTTCGAAGAATTTTTCCGGGGCATGGAAGAGACAAGACCCTATCTTGAGGTTCAGGAATATCCCGGGCATCTGCAGGGAATATGGCAGAGGTGGTTTGAGATGATTCTGACCACAGATTTTGACGAGGAACTTGTAAGGAGGATGTGGAACAGCGGGATAACCCATGTACGCATCAATCTGGACCACAGGTTTGTAAACCTGGGGTATTGTCTTGCCAGGAGGTTCTGCAACCGGGCCATCAGCAGCAGCATTGGGCAGGAGGACAGGGCGGAAGCCATGGAGGCAGTGGAAAAGGCCCTGGATCTCTGTCTGCTCATTGAAACCGAGGCCTTTATATCCAGCACCTTTCAGTGCGACAGCGAGGTTATAAGGGGTATTGCGCACCAGATCAGAAATCCAATAACAGTTATCGGCGGCAGCATCATGCGCCTGAAACGCAGCAAGGAACTCCCTGCAGAGGTGGCCAACAACACCTTCGATACCATTCTGGCTGAATCCAGGCGCATGGAAAGGATGGTCCGGGATGCAAGCAGCTACAACGAGGTTTTTCACCGTCATTCGGCATGGACCTCTGTTTTTCTGCAGGAAATGGTGCAGGAAG